>CALDJV010000710.1 GCA_937899305.1 uncultured Cytophagaceae bacterium | reverse complement strand
CTAAACAAATAATACAATGCGAAAACTTCATTATAAAATTAACCTTTTGCTGTTAGCACTTGTGGTGGCAGCAAGTGCTTGCAAAAGCCAGAGTCAAAATAAATACTCTAATACCAAGGAAGGAGTGGCTCAAATGGCAAAAGCATTAGGCAAGGCTCCTATGTCGGATATAAAAAAACTGGCTCCTACAATGGAAGATTGTAAAGCGATTATGAAGAATGAGGAAGACGCTCAGAAGTTGTATGAATATAGCCAAAAAGGATATGAGCGATTGAATAGAATGAGCGAAAGCCCTATTCATGGTAGAGAGAATCAAACCGAAATACTGGTAAATCAATTGACCGTAGGAGGGGAGAATGTATCTGAGGAAATAAAAGAGTTCTCAGGAGGGTATCAAAAGGTCATGGATAAAATGAAGGGTGGTATTGTACTCTATGAATTCAATTTTGTAGAGCCAGGTGAAACCAGAGGTAGACGTTTTGATGGCTTAATGTATATAAACAACAAGTGGGTGTTAGTACCTAAGTTTTGGCGGGCATTTCGTAATTAATCAGTACTTTTGGTTTTGGAAAGGAGTAAAATTATAAAACACGATGAAGCATTATTGTTATTTCAATGGTCAAGTTCTTCCAGAAGATGCCATCAGGTTTCAGATAAATGATCTGGGTATCTTGCGAGGATACAGTGTATTTGATTTTTTTAGAACCTATAATTTTACTCCTTTTCGCATTCATGATTACCTAATTAGATTTGAAAACTCAGTCAAGTCGATTGACTTGTCGATGCCCATCAGTAAGGATGAAATCACCGAAAAAATAGAAGAATTGCTGTTTTGGCGGGCCGATAAAACCAGTGAGGTAGGCATTCGTTTACTCATGACGGGTGGATACTCAGCAAATAGTTTCAATGCACCTGAAAATCCGAATTTTTTGATTCGGATAGAAGACCTCAACCCCAAACCTACTAATGACTACGAGCAAGGAGTAAAAGTCATTACCCACCAATATCAACGGGAGTTACCCGAAATAAAAACCACCAATTATTCCCGAGCTCTGATCATTCAAAAAGCCATGCAAGTACAAAAAGCAGTAGATGCATTGTATCATTTGGATGGCAATATCAGTGAATGCACCCGTAATAATTTTTTTCTTTTCAAAGGGAATACCCTCGTCACTCCCAAAAATAATATTTTAAGAGGGATCACCCGTAAAACTGTGTTAGAACTGGCCGCGAACAAGTTTCAGATCGAGGAGCGTGACATTTACCTCGAAGAACTAAAAGAAGCTACTGAAGCCTTCAAAACAGGCACAGATACCCGTGTATTACCAGTAATACAGATAGATGAGCTCAAGATTAATAAAAAGCAAGTAGGGCCCAACACCAAAGCCCTGATGCAAATGTTTGCTGATTTTGCGCACGAATCTACTTTGTTGGACTAAGCATTGTGTTGAATTTTTCCCGTCTTTTATGAAAAAAATCTGGTTTGTGATTGTATGGATTGCTCTGGGCTTGATGAGTCATCAGGTACAGGGACAGTGGGCCTTGCGAGGCGGATATACCTACCAACTCAATAATTTTGCCGAGGTAGGGGTAGGACTCATTACTAAAAAAATAAAACCCTCTCATGATTTTGTGACCTTAAGAATCCCAGAGAGGGTCAATAGTGTATTTTTGAGCACCGAGTTTAATTTTACCTCAGATTTTATTTTAGGAGGTAAATTAGGGTATGAAATTGCCTGGATTCGTTGGGCACCTGTGACGGCTCGTCTCAATTATGCTTACTACACCAATTTCAAAAAACAGGACATGCGAATTATTCCTGAAGCAGGAGTCAACCTATTTGGTTTTTTGCACCTGACTTATGGCTACAATATTCCATTACAAGCAACTGAATTTGAGGCCATTAGCCGCAGTCGCATTTCCCTGATCATTGTGAAAGACTTTAGTAAAAAATGAATGGCTGGGCCGCCTCATCTATTGGTAGAAAGCATTACTGATGCGCTTGATGGCGAGCCCTACCAGGCCTAGCAAAAGACCAGTGACCATAATTGTCATTTCGCTCTCTATTTCTGGAGCATCTTCTTTGATGCCAGCGACTACCAGGATCGCGATAATAATTGAAAGGATGGTCCAGATATTTTCTACTAGAGTAGGCTTGGGCTCTTTTTGAGGGGAGTCAGCAGAATGGTTTGATTTTTTCATATTGATTGTTCTTTAGAATGATCACTTGTATTTAATTGTAAATACGGAACAATCTGTCGTATTGTTTGGTTTTTTTTGTATTCAAAACTAGATAATTCTTGAGGTAGGCTTTTGTAGAGCTTGGTATTTATTTTATATATTGAGTATTAGATAAAGCTTCAAAAGCTAGGAAGTGTTATTTTCAATGAGTCAGGGAATGCAATTAGCCAATTAAATGTCACGGGTTTTTCTAAAAAAGCCAGCAAATATCATCACAACTCCACTTCCAATGGCTCCATAAAAAAACATGGTTCCTTCTGAAGCAACCGTACCCACAACCCCAATCAAAATCAAGACAAACCCCAGGGCTATTTGACCAGAGGTAGCATTCGCAAACTCCTTTTCTTTTTCTTTAGCTTTTTCCTCGCCCGACTCCTTAAGGTGTACCGTTTGTACCATTTGCTTGGCATCTGACTCACTCACATCGTATTTGTCAATTAGTTTTTGGACTATTTCGACATTGGAAAACGCATTATTTCGCCAAAATATAATTTTATCTCTTATTTCAACATCAATCTTATCAAGCGCTTTTGATTGCTGCTGTTTTTGTTGAATGTGTTGGTGTTTAGCGCTCATTTTACGTTCTAAATCCTGTGCATCTTCTGGACTTACCCCTTCACTCTGTATCAGTTCGGTCAGCGCTACTGAAGTAATAGATGGCTGTTGCAAGTATGCGAGAAGCTTGGCGGCTAATGGTCTGGCAATACTTGGATTGACTTCTTTGGTGAGTAATAGCTGATTCAGTTCTTCTTGGGTAAAGGTGTTTTGGTGATGATCCTGTATTTGTTGGCGTTCCTGTTCAGACATTTGCACCGAGGCGTCCATATCTCCAAAAGTTGCCTGAGTATACAAGAGAGACGCCATTTCCTGATCTAGATTTCTTTCAGATACAAGATGATGGATAATAAATGCTTGGTTTTGCCCCTCATCTAACAACAGTTGAATTTCGTCTATGTATTTGGCCAATACTTCAGGATCAGATGAATCAGCTTTTCCTTTGCTTGTTTTCATATATTGTATGAGTTGATTTCAATCTATTTCAGGTACTTTATACGCTGATAGCTGCGTTGTAAAAGCTTGAAAGTAAGGAATCCTACCCCAAAAGCAACACTCGCAAAAGTAAGGGTATGGCTTACTTTGCCTTGTAACAGAAAATAAGATCCACAGGCACATAACACAGTAGTGGCCATAATGTAAATGCATTGTTGGGATTTAGACTTACGGTGATCGCACTGGTCTGATACTTGAATTTCTACCGCTTCGTTGGCTTTATTATAAATGGAGATTGTTTCTAACAAATGACTGGCTTCTTCAGGAGTCAATTGATAATGATACTGAAGTTTTTGCCGAATGCTTTCGGGCGAGAGCAATTGTTTACGCCAACTTTTTATCTGTTGATTAATTTCGGTGGCGTGTTCGCTAAAATACTGAGATTTGGTAAACTTGGCGTTTTTTGATGTTTGAAACGAAATAGTATCCAACAGCATGTCCCAGGCTTGCTCTTGGTTGATTCCCTTTACTACCAAACGGTCGACTACTTCCAGGTGGCTTATATTCTGGTCAAGACACTCTTGAATCCATTCGTATAAACTATTGACGGGGAGGTTTTCTGAGTTGGATTGCCCCAGACTTTGTTGTGCTTCCTGTACAATAAGAGTAGCTGCTGCTTTGCGAATTTTCTCGAGGGCTACCAGTTCTCCTATAATTCGTTTTTGACTGACTCCTTCTGTTATTTTTTGTTTTGCATAGTTGGTGGCCCGGGTAAGTTTGGCCTTATCAGAGACTTGTTTCATTTTGTGCTTTACTAAATTTCTGGTCTGAGAAATACTATTTTCTCACTTGAAGATAATATTAGATAGAAATCCATTTCAATACAGCATAGTATACAATCACATACAACTTGACAAGACAGATGATACGTTTTTTATAAGCAACTAAACTGTGTGTAAGATATTACTACCTGACTTAGTACGCTGTAAATTAAGCCGTTGATTAGTTTTAGTTTATTCAATGGTGATCTTCAAAAAACGGTCCTGTAAGGGGATCTGAAGAAATCATAAGATATTTGGTTTACGATGTACCGAACAACAGCTTCAAAATAAGTGTCTGGTTTAGTTAAAAACAGTGCTTGGGCTTTGTCCTACGACTTTAGTTGGACGTTGGCAGAGCCTGAGCGACGGATTTAAAAACTGATCCTGTAAGGAAGCAGGGCAATCAAAATTAACACAGACAATTATTGCGCAACTGTTACTTAATATATGCAAATTATTTAAAAATCTCTATATTACACAACAATACTACCCATTAATCTAATGATGTCATTTTTTATAAGAAATAAGTACTTTTTGTTGGTGTGTATATGGCTGTATACGCCCAGTGTTACAGCTCAAATACAATCCATCAAGGCTTTGCAGGATCAGACTCAAAATCAGCAACAAACCCTGCAAAACCAGGCCAAAGCGATGCTGGATCAGCAAAAAATGATTTATGATCTGAGAGACAAGCTAGCCACCCAAGAGACTGCGCTCAAGGTATTGGAGTCTGAACTTACTTCTAAAGAGCAAGCCTTACAAGATCAAATCAGGTGGAATATCAACATTATTGGAGTCATTGCTGGTTTTATCATCTTTGGGTTAGCAGTGGTAATTTGGCAACGTAATTTTTTAGGACGTAACTTACTGGGGGTTTGGATTGAAGATAATTTCAAAGAATCGATTCGTTATTATCTCAAAGACATGATTCAGCGTAAAGTAAGGGACCGTGATGTGCGGGAAATTGTACGAGAAAAAGGAAAAGACGCGGTAGAGGCGATGGTAAATAAACATATCAAAGAGGCCGATTTGGCCAGTGTCATTGCTACTAATACGCGTCCCGAAATTGAAAAAGCTTTGACAGCCCTGGATCAAGAGGTGGCCGATAAGCTAAAAGGGAAAGTACCTGCTTGGGAGCAAGATTTTAACCGTTACCTTACTTTAGGACATAAGCTAGAAGCCAAAACAAGTACATTGAACGAGACCCTCAGTTTTCCTGCTGAAATCAAACTAGAGTTGCAAGAGTTTAAAAAGGTATTGTTTAAGGTCAAGAATCCCCCTGATTTCACTCCTGAAGACTGGTACTTGAAAGGCATAGAAGAATACAAAACAAATTCGCTCAAAGAAGCGCGAGAATCGTTTACCCAAGTATTGTATCAAAACCCCGGTGATATCAATGCGATGTTGTTTCGGGGGGCAATTCGCAAAGATTTGGCCGAGTATCGTTCGGCGCTTAAAGTACTCGGTCAGGTATTACAAGAGCATGCCAATCATAACATTGCTAAAGTTTTACGAGCTGAAACTTATTTCAAAATGAGAAAATACGATAAGGCCATCGAGGATTACGACCAAATTCTGGAAACATCGCCTGAGTATTCATTTGGTTACTATGGTCGGGGAAATGCCTACAAGGAAAAATTTGAATACAATGAGGCCATAGAAAACTACCAAATAGCCATAGAAAAAGACCACCAGTTTATGCCTGCCAACCTCTGCTTAATGGAATTGTACATCATTGTGGGTAACTATGAAGCTGCTCAAAAGTGCTTGGATGAGATAGATGATCTGCCAGAGTTAAAGATAAGAGAGCAAATTATGGCCAAGTATTTTTGGATTTTACTCAGAAACCTACGAAACCAAGGGACTGCTGAAGCCGAATTACAGTTTGATGAAATCCTGGAACAGGATATAGAAGTAAGTTGGGATTTGAGCAAAATAGAGAAATGGCTCAGCTCAGAGAATAAATTAGACAAAGATACGACCTTGTTTATCAGTCAAAAAACCAAACTTCTTAAAAAGAAAATGGGGAAAGGCGAGGTACCCGAAGTATAAAACAGTGTGTCAGGAAATAATGAAAAGCAGATTGCTGATTTTCAAGCACATACCCTTTAAACAAGAGCATAAAAAAATCCCCTGTGTTTTTCAACCCAGGGGAGGAATCTTTTGGGATAACCCACAAGCTATCAACAAAGTTTACTTACTAGCAGCTTTGTTTTTGATGTCCTGAACCTCAGTACGGATTTCTTGGGCAAGTACTTTAAGTTCTTGCATGCTTTTACGTACACGAGTTCCAGCCGCTTGGTTATCCTTCTCATAGAATTTAGCAAAATCTTCTTTCACTTCGTCCAAAAGGTTCTGCACATCTTCAAAACGATTCTTACTCATAGAATTAATTAATAAAAGTTTATGATTAATAACAGTTGATTACTCAAGCAACACCCTAAGCCATTACTTCATTCAAAGTAGGCATAGGCTTGTTGTATTTTCCAGCCTGAAGGTTTTTGGCTATAATTTCAAAAGCGTTTAATGTTTTTTCTACGTCCTCAATTGTGTGAGCAGCAGTAGGGATGATACGCAACATGATCACGTCCTTGGGTACTACTGGGAATACTACAATTGAGCAGAAAATACTATGATTTGTTCTTAGATCAATCACAATGTGACCTGCTTCGTTGGTACCTCCTTTCAAAAATACCGGAGTCACTGGTGACTGAGTTTGTCCTATATTGAAACCACGGGTTTTCAACCCATCTTGCAATGCAGTCACTACTTTCCATAGGTTTTCGCGTAGTTCAGGACGGTTGCGTAACATCTCCAATCGTTTCATCGCACCTATAGTAATAGGCATGGGCAACGATTTGGCAAATATTTGAGAACGCATGTTGTATCGTAGGTAACGACATACATCTTTGCGTGAAGAAACAAACGCTCCAATGGTAGCCATTGACTTGGCAAATGTAGAGAAGTATACGTCGATCTCGTCTTGTACACCCAAGTGCTCACCAGTACCCGCACCTGTAGGCCCCATTGTACCAAAACCGTGGGCATCGTCTACAAATAGTCGGAAATTATGCTTCTTTTTGAGCGCTACAATTTCTTTGAGTTTACCCAACGATCCGGCCATGCCGAATACCCCTTCGGTAATCACCAAAATAGCACCACCAGTTTCATCTACTACTTTTTGCGCACGCTCAAGTTGCTTATCTAGGTTTTCGATGTTGTTATGAGGATACACAAAACGTTTCCCCATGTGCATACGAAGACCATCAATGATACAAGCGTGAGACTGAGAATCATACACTACCGCATCTTTTCGATCAATCAAGGCATCTATTACCGATACCACTCCCTGATAACCAAAGTTAAGTAGTACAGTATCTTCCTTATTTACGAACTCTGAAAGTTGAGCCTCAAGTTCCTCATGCACCGTGCTGTTACCCGACATCATACGCGATCCCATTGGATAAGCCATTCCCCACTCGGCAGTCGCCTCAGTGTCTGCTTTGCGTACTTCGGGGTGATTGGCCAGACCCAGGTAGTTATTCAAACTCCAGGTCAAAACTTTTTTGCCTTGGAAATTCATCCAAGGTTGAATCTCTCCCTCGAGTTTTGGGTAGGTAAAATACCCGTGCCATTCATCTGCGTGTGATCCAAGTGGTCCTTGATCAGCTAATATCTTTTCAAATAAGTCCACAGTACTTTTTGTTTTAATTGAACAAATAATCAATTGTTGGTATCAGTTGTCTGACTATCTCATTCAATTGGTTAATTTTAATTTTGTTTAAGAACGTTATTCTGTTCTAAAACTATATAAGGTAATAGGTTGGATGTAAGGGTAACACGAATTTTTTATACAAAAATATCACAACTGAACAACCAATCAATTCGAGCGATCTATCTACTAAATGTTATAAACAGATGCTTTAGAAGCACGCAAAGTTATTGTTAATATATGGGATTGCAAAGCATAAAAGCCCTAAATTATCGCCTGAATGGCGTTTTTGTGTGTTTTTGAGTCAAATCTCAGGCATATTCTGAAAAAATAACTTAAATATTTTTAATCCTGCTCGATAAATCTCTAATTTGAACTAAGAAAATCAGCCCCCAAAACTTGCAAAATGATTATTGATGTTTGATTACTAATTGTGGATGATGACACTGCAAAAGGGGCAAAATGATAAAAATAAGATGGGAAGGCGTAGTGTAATGCACTGCTGACCAAATCCATTGACAACCAAACATCAACAATCAACCATCAACAATTCATAATCACCTTGGATAACTCTACTCAAACAAAAAAGATAAATAAAATCCTAGTAGCCAATCGCGGAGAAATTGCGTTGAGAGTCATGCGTTCGGCCCGGGAAATGAATATCAAGACGGTCGCTATTTTTAGCGAAGCAGATCGCAATGCTTTACATGTAAAGTATGCCGATGAAGCCGTCTGCGTGGGGCCACCTCCCTCTTCAGAATCGTACCTGCAAATGGACAAGATTATTCAGGTCTGCCACGATTTAAAAGTAGACGCGATACATCCTGGGTATGGTTTCTTATCTGAAAATGCAGTATTTGCTCGTAAAGTAACCGAGGCAGGCATTATATTTATTGGGCCTTCACCCGAAGCCATCGAGGTAATGGGGAGCAAACTAGCTGCCAAAGATGCAGTGTCAAAATACGACATTCCAATGGTACCTGGTACGCCCAAAGCAATTACCGATGTAGAGGCAGCCAAACAAAGAGCTGAAGAAATTGGCTACCCCATTTTGATCAAAGCCAGTGCCGGAGGAGGAGGAAAAGGAATGCGGATTGTAGAAGCAGCGGCTGATTTTGAAGAACAAATGAACCGGGCCGTAAGCGAAGCAGTATCTGCATTTGGCGATGGAGCTGTATTTATCGAAAAATACATTACTTCTCCCAAACACATCGAGATTCAGGTATTGGGCGACACGCATGGCAACATCATCCATTTGTTTGAGCGAGAATGCTCTATCCAGCGTCGTCACCAAAAGGTAATAGAAGAAGCGCCTTCCGCAGTAGTGACTCCCGAAATTCGCCAGGCAATGGGTGAGGCCGCAGTCAATGTAGCTCGGGCCTGCAATTATTATGGAGCAGGAACCGTTGAGTTTATCGCGGACGAAAACCTCAATTTCTACTTCCTGGAAATGAACACTCGATTGCAGGTAGAGCATCCAGTGACTGAACAAATTACTGGAGTAGATTTGGTAAAAGAGCAAATAAAAATTGCTCAAGGCGAGGTATTGACGATCCAACAAGAGGATTTGAAAATTCAGGGACATTCGTTAGAAGTAAGGGTATATGCTGAAGATCCTAAAAATAACTTTTTACCAGACATTGGTAAGTTGACTACCTATAAAAGACCTCAAGGAGCGGGAGTGAGGGTAGACGATGGTTTTGAACAGGGAATGGACGTGCCCATTTATTATGATCCTATGATTGCCAAATTGGTTACCTTTGGTAAGGATCGTACTCAGGCCATTGAGCGTATGCTTCGAGCTATAGAAGAGTACCAAATCGTAGGAATTGAAACCACCTTGGGCTTCTGTAGCTATGTGTTGCAACACGAATCTTTTGTATCGGGTAAGTTTGATACAAACTTTGTAAACAAGTATTT
>CALDJV010000709.1 GCA_937899305.1 uncultured Cytophagaceae bacterium | reverse complement strand
AAAAGAGATCCTTCCTTCGTCAGGACAAGAATGAAAAATAATACATCGCTTTGCACAACCATATAGCCATAAGCGAAGCGTCAACCATTCAACCATAAGCGAAGCTAACCATTCAATCATTTAACAATACAACAATGAGCGAAGCGGAACAATAGATAAGACCCTTCCTTCGTCAGGAGCGTCATAACGAAACTATATTTTTAATACTTAATTATATTTGATCTTCCACTGAATCTCTTCTTTTTCTAAAAACAAATGAATCTTGCCTCCGCTTCGTTCAGGGTGAGAATAAAGGTCGAAACAAGCCTCTTCGATGTAGCTAAACAGCGATGTACGTAAGCCTCGGGCCCCAGTTTCCATCGATACCGCCTGATCTACGATTTTTTCCAGTACTGCTTCGTCAATTTTGAGGGTCGCATTGATGAGTTTAAACTCCTTTTCGTAGCGTTTGAGGGTGTTTTCTACCAAAATATTTTTCAAGTGGTCTTTTTCCAAAGGATGAAAAGGAACGATTCGAGAAAAACGACCAATCAACTCAGGCATAATGCCATACTCCTGAAAATATACGGTTTTGCGTAGGTCCGCTTCATTGAGTTTATAAGCAATGTTATCCTGATAAGATTTTTCGGTATTGCTACCAAAGCCAATTTGCTGGTTATGATGATTGATGGTTTTGGTAATGCCCGAAAAAGCCCCCAGTGCCACAAAAGAGACAAATTCGGTGCTCATGGTATCGCGCGACGAATAAGCCGAATGAGAGAGTTCGGTGGGGACATCTACTTCGGCTCCTTCCAAAATTTTGAGCAGTTCTTTTTGTACTCCAAAACCACTTACATCTTTGGTGGTCCCTTGCCCGGCAAATACTGCACTATTTTTACTGGTAGAAAGCTTGTCAAATTCATCGATGCATACCACACCCATCGAGGCCAGGTCATAATTTCCTTCGGCGGCATGTACCAGCCTGGTAAGAATAGACACCACATCTTGCCCAATGTAGCCTGTTTCAGAATAAGAGGTAATATCGATGACAGTAGTGGGTAAGTTTAAAATTTTATTGAAAATAATATCTACTAAATAGGTTTTGCCGCTACCAGTAGGGCCTACCAGCAGATAATTATCCTTGGGAGGCAGGTCATCTTTGGGAATTTTATCTACAAAAACATTTTTGAGTCGACGTACGTGGCGGCAGGCCATCAGGCTAAGGGCTTGTACGGCTTGGTGTTGTCCAATGTAGCCGTGCAAACGCACTTTATTGTAAATATCCATAGGGGTGTGGTCCATTTGCCCCAAGATGAAGTCTTCTAAGCTTTGGTAGTATGCTTCCATAGATGTAAGTGAATGATCAATTAAAAAATCGAAGTTAAGGTTTTTGGACTGATTACAAAATTAGCCATCCTTAGTCGAGGCTGGTTAATTAAAAAAATCTTTATACATTGAATGTTCAATAAACAATTGTATCAAATTATTGATTAGATAGTCAAACATTCACCATTCACTATTAATCATCCATTATTAATCAACAAAGAACATGGCTCTAGAATGGCAAACCATTAAAGAATACGAAGACATTACCTATCAATACCTCAATGGTGTGGCGCGCATCGCCTTCAATCGCCCCGAAGTACGCAATGCTTTTCGCCCCGAAACGATTGACGAAATGCTGGAGGCCTTTACTCACGCCCACGAAAGCAGTGAGATTGGAGTGATTTTACTCACTGGCGAAGGTCCTTCCCCTAAAGATGGGAAATATGCATTTTGTTCGGGAGGAGACCAAAATGCCCGCAGCGCCCGTGGTTATAAAGGAATGAACGGGGTGTCTCGTTTCAATGTATTGGACTTACAACGATTGATTCGTTTTATGAATAAAATCGTGATTGCTGTAGTACCAGGTTGGGCGGTAGGTGGAGGTCACAGTTTGCACGTGGTGTGCGATATGACCTTGGCCAGTAAAGAACATGCCATTTTTAAACAAACCGACTTAGATGTAGCTAGTTTCGATGGAGGTTATGGATCGGCTTATTTGGCTCGCCAGGTAGGGCAAAAACGAGCTCGAGAAATTTTCTTATTAGGACGCAACTACTCGGCTCAAGAGGCTTACGAAATGGGGATGGTCAATGCGGTATATCCTCATGAGGAACTCGAGCAGGAAGCCTATAACTGGGGGCAGGAAATTTTACAAAAAAGCCCCACTGCGATCAAGATGATCAAGTTTTCGTTTAATTTGATTGACGATGGACTCGTAGGGCAACAAGTGTTTGCCGGGGAGGCTACCCGACTGGCTTACCAAAGCGAAGAAGCCGAAGAGGGTCGCAATGCGTTCCTAGAGAAGCGTAAACCTGACTTTGGTAAATTCCCTAAGTTTCCTTGATGATTCCTCACTGGTTAGATTGTGAGTGAACAGAGGTTCCTTTTTTACGTCACCTCAGGTGATAAAAAAGGAACCTCTTAGTTTGTATAGTTACAGTTGATCAGGGACAAGTAATGTATTCATTTTCAATTCATTACTTAAAAATGCAGCCTCTTCGGCCAATGCTTCAAGCCGCGAAATTACTACCTGGATATCTATACCCGATTTTTGGTATAACATCAAAGGTTCTTCAGCATCGAACCAAAAGTTTTCCAAACGATTTTTGAGACTTTTTTGCCAGAGCATAATTACTTCTTGAGGCAATAGGGGAGTAGCAGCAAGTTGTGGACCCATTACATTTTGCGTATCTTGCATATTGTAGATATCTTATATGTTTACAAAAGCCTCGGGGTAAGAGTTTGGAGACGCTACCTCGGGGCTATACTTTTACCTAAAAGTACAGTGTAAAGATAATAAAATTAGTCGCAATTTAAAATTAAAATGCGACTAATTACCGAATTTATAACGGTGTATGGTTTCTAAATTTCCATAATCGTTTAAGACTTTTAACATTCTTTTTTCCGATACATTACCTTCCCTTGTGTAATAGTTATACTTCACATCTTTAAGCCTTCGTCTTTCTTCTACTGGGAGTGCTTCCAATTTATTTTCCATAAACCATTCAAAGGCTTCCTGGATGGTGTTAAATTCTTGCATTTTTTTTAGTAAAGATAATAAATAGCATAATGATTTACAGCCCATTCGTTATACCACAACGAAAATTATTATTTAAATTGATTCATAGAAGTGATGCAGTTTTTTAATGTCTATGGCATGCTCTCACAGATTTTAGATCATAAAAGGGTATTTGATTTTAAGAGATCAAATGCCCTTATTGAGTTTATAAACTCATATTTTAGTTTCATGTTCCTGTAGAGGGGATTGATGAATTAGGGGAGGAGTTTCTTTCATAGATTGCGTAGCTTTATGTAGCAAATAACAAAAAACTAAAGCATCAATACCTATGAAACCAAACAAATCTTTATTGCTGGGACTTGGACTATTTCTAAGTATCTCAACAGTGATACAGGCGCAGACGATTAAAAAAGATTATTACCCAAATGGCAAGGTAAAAAGAACATTCAATGTAATCTCGAAAAATGGTAGAAGGGCTGGCTTGGTCACCCTTTATGAAAATAATGGTAACATAAGCCAAATGCAAGTGGTGAATGACTCGGGGATTGCAAATGGGCCTTTTTCGGCTTTTTATACCAAAGGGAAAAATAAACTACAAATGTTTGGGTCTTTCAAAAATAGCAAGGTAGATGGTAGAATTGTGACTTTTCATCAAGATACTGGAAACATAGAGGTGGTGGGTTTCTATCGCAATGGCAAAAAGACGGGCAAGTGGATGCTGTACGATAAGAATGGTAAATTTATAAAGGCGAAATTTTATGACTAAATAAAAGCTTGATGTCTGGTGAGGTTTGCTGTCTCACCAGACATTCATTTTTAGTGCTCCAAAATCGCCTTCACATAATCTTCGGTAGCATCTAGAGGCACAAAGTGCCCTGCCTCGGCTATCTTGGTCACTTTAACATTGGCAAAGGTATTTTCCAAAATGCTTCCTGGTTTGTCCCAAGACTGGAAGGGGTCTTTCATAGCCCAAACCAAATGTACTGGAGTTTGTACCTGAGCCAATTTGTCCATATTTCCCCGTGTATCTTTGGGGTTCAGTGCCCTCAATAGACTTTGAAATTCGGCCCGATGCCCTTTGGCGTGAAACTTCCCATCGTAAAACACGCTGGTAAAATTTTGATCAGTCAGTACTTCAGGATGGATAAAAGCTTGTTGTAAAGGTCCAAATAGCTTACTGGCTTTGAACATTCCCCAACGAGCCATAGGGGCAAACATTCCCACCTTTGCCAAATTGATCAACTTCTGAATAAACGGTACTGGCCAAGTATCGGCCGTGATGCAATTGCTGAGCGTCGCTTTGGTAAATAGCCCTTCATTTTCGGTGAGCATCAACTGAGCCACTCCACCTCCAATGTCATGGGCTACCAGCCAAATGTTTTGAAAGCCCTCTTGGTGGAGCCATTGATGCAAAAAACTTGCGGTACCTTTTACCGAGTAATCGGCCCCTGATGCCATTCGGGTATGTCCATAGCCCGGCAAATCAGGTGCGAGGCAATACCAGCCTTGGCGACTGACCTGATCAATGACTTCACGAAACAATTCGGCAGAAGCAGGAATGCCGTGTAAAAATAGGGCAACAGGATCCTGAGGATTGCCCGCTTTTAGCACTGATAAGTGATGACCTTTTATGGTATAAGAAGTTCGTTGAATGCGCATCTTCAAGTTTCTTTTAGTAACTTAGTATATAATTTTATCTTAAAAATAACCGAAATCTTTACCATATGGAAGAAGTTACCAAGCCAACCCCTGGTTACTCAACGGAAACTATTGCTGATAACCAGGCGGATAACTTCAGTAAAAAAATTAAGAAACTTTTTCATCACCTTGATCCAACTAATCCGCCAGAGGTATGCCCTATCCGGGATGTACTGTCGCCAGTATCGGATAAGTGGAGCGTGTTGATTATGATTTTTTTAGGAGGATATCAGAAATTGAGGTTCAATGCTTTGAAAAAAAATGTGTATGGTATCTCGAGTAAAATGTTGACCGAACGCCTCAAAACCTTGGAACGAGATGGATATGTACAACGTGAAGTATTTGCCGAAGTGCCAGTGAGAGTGGAGTATCAATTGACTCCATTTGGTTATGAGTATTTAGAAAAACTGTTGGATTTGATGCAATGGATCGATGCTAAAATGCCCGAAGTGATTAAGAACCGAAAGGGGTATGAAAAAATGGTACCTGAAAAAAATAACCAAGAAAAATAAGCAAA
The DNA here is from genome assembly GCA_937899305.1 of uncultured Cytophagaceae bacterium. Classification (GTDB taxonomy): domain Bacteria; phylum Bacteroidota; class Bacteroidia; order Cytophagales; family Microscillaceae; genus Microscilla. The sequence goes on along the minus strand of CALDJV010000709.1, from coordinate 4,450 downwards.
GAACAAAAAACAAATAAAATAAGAAAGCAATGATGGTTGTTTGAACCTGACAATTAAACCTGAAAATGAAAACCCCTCAACAACAAAAAGGAACCCTAGGCGAAAACCTGGCAGTGCGGTTTTTACGGCAAAAAGGCTATGAGATATTGTTCCGGAATTATAAATACGGAAGAAAAGAGATAGACATCATTGCCAAAGATTCTGAACAAACCCTGGTATTTGTGGAAGTCAAACTACGTTCGTCCGATGCTTACGGTACCCCCGAAGAAACAGTGAGTACCAAACAACAAAACCGGATCATGGCTGCTGCTGAACACTACATAGAACACACCAACTGGGAGCACGACATTCGCTTTGATATCATAGCGATCCAACTAAGGCAGGGACTTCCTCCTATGATCAACCATTTTGAAGATGCTTTTTATTGAGATCGTCTACGTGGAGCGGTGAAGTAGATTGATCCAGGTGTTCGTAGTCATTGAGGTAGTCCAGGTACCAATCTTTCTCGCCCGCATAACGAAACTTCGTGATAGAAGTATTGTCAAGCTTGATACGATGAGTCATCGAGGGGGTAGAGTTCATGATTTTTCGAAACAAACACCGGATGGCATTGCCGTGGGTAACGATGGCACAATGTATGGCTCGCTCGGAGGTATTCAAGGGGAAGATGTTTTGCTCCATCCAACCAAACATACGTTCTTCTACCTCTTTTTGTGATTCACCATTGGGGGCTTTATGCAACCAATTATTGCTATTAATCTGACTCAACATTTGAGGGGTGTAGATTTCCTTGCGTACTTTACCTTCCCAATCGCCCTGCGACAACTCCTGTAAATCGTCTGAAACCAATACCTGATTGAAATCAATGTTGGCCTCCTGGCATATGATTTTTGCAGTATCGTGTGCTCTTACTGCGGACGAAGCTGCTACAATGTCTAGTTTTACCGTAGCATTGGCCAATCTTTTCCCCAGTTGCTTTGCCTGTTGCCTTCCTTTTTCGGTAAGTGGCGTGTGATTGGATTTTCCTCCAATCAAGTGATGGTTTACATTACTTAGGCTTTCGGCGTGTCGTACAAAATACAGGTGGATCATGTTTACCAAAGTTTAAAAAGCTTTATACTTATCCTTACGAGAGAATGTTTCGCGAAATTGTAAGTTAACTACCAGGTGGTCTCAAACCCAGTGATTTAACTCTAAGATAAATAAAGTAAACCAATAAAAAAGGTGGACGTAAGAATATTCCACCTTTTTAAATAATGTCAATATGTTGAGCTTAGAAAGCTTACCTGGTAATGAGCAAACGCTTCACTCGGGTGGTTTTTCCCTGCGAAAGTTTCAGAAAATACAACCCAGTATGGAACTGACTAAGGTTGTAAGATTTTTGGAAATTACCATTATTTAGCGTGATTTGCTCGGTCATCAATTGTTTTCCGGTAATGTCGATGAGGGAAACTTGTAATTGATCTCCTTCAAATTGTTTGATGGTGAGGGTAGCCGTACTGCTGGCCGGATTGGGCGTAAGGTGGATGCCTGCTTCAAATAATTCGTCGGGTGCACCTCCCTCGGCTTCTACTGCCAAATCTATGACCCAAATGCCACGGCCAAAGGTAGTTGCATATAACTTATTGGTCGCTTCGTGTACTTCCAGGTCAGTAACGATTACATTGGGTAGATTTTCTTGATAAAGTTCCCAATTGATTTCACTTTCTTTACGGTAATACACCCCCAAATCGGTGCCAATATACAATACATCTCCAGAGGGCTGGTATGCGGTTGCATTGGCTGGAATGTTAGGCAAATTGTGACTAATATTGGTCCAAGTAGCCCCTCCATCGGTAGATTCGTAGATTTTTTGTCCATTTTCGAAACCAGAGTAAGTAACCCATACTTTGTCAGGGTTGTTGGTAGCAAGAGTCACACTCGTTGGGTAAAGGTGATTAGGTAAACCATTGCTGATCTTTTGCCAAGTGTTTCCCCCATCTTTACTTGCCCATACTTCGCTGTCAAGGTTTCGGTCTGGATAACTTCTTTTTGCGGCATAAATTACCTGATTATCATTAGATACTGCCAAGGCTGAGGTAGGCAATGGAAAACTGGCTCCGGCAAAGTTGTTGAAATTGGAAAGCTTGGTCCAATTGGCGCCTCCATCATTGGATTTGTATACATTACCCATGGCTAAAAATACCGTGTTGCTACGGGTAGGATTGATGTGTATAGGAGAAGTCCAAGCTCCTTGCTCAGCCCGATACATATCGGTATTAATCACGGTGTAAGAGTTGCCCCCATTGGTAGATTTAAAAAATAAACCAAATTGAGCCGAACCATATATCGTATTACGGTTTCTTGGGTCAATTTTACAATCCATGCCATCACCTCCAAAGGTATTCACCCATTTATCATCCCCTTGTCTTATATAAGTATTGAAAACTTGGTAAAACTTTATAAGTATCTGAAAATCAATACTTTTCAAAAGTATTCGTTTACCCACACATTTTTAAAAGCTTTCAATTTATTTTCAAAAGCTGTCTTTTAAACGTATTGATAGAGCTTTTAGAAAAAGGAAACAAAGATGATATTACTTCATAAAAATGGCTTAAAGCCATTTTTATGGACTTTTGCCAAGTTTTCAAATAAGTAGAGTTATCTTGGCAACCTGCTACCATATACTTGGGATCTGGTGTATAAAGACCTAAACGATAAAAAGAGGTAATGACCAGGCTAGAGGTGATGTTTTCCCACTGGGTGGGCAAACGACTACAGCCTTGCACATAGTTACCATTCGCATCTTGGCAAGTATTTCCTGCCGCCAGCGTAGCCCAAGAAATACTCTTCATTTCTTTGGTTCTGTATATGCCCCCATCATTACATACATAAAACTCCTTATTTTGAGGATGATATTTGAAAAGGTGCTGATCGGCATGAAGAGAAAGGCCATAATCATTTCGCCAATAACTCACGAGCTCCCAAGATTTCCCTCCGTCTGGTGAAGACCAAGCATTGATACCACCCGTATAGATACGATCTTTGTTTACTGGATCTACCAACAGTGCTAAATCATAAGTACCTTGTCCACGGTCATCGGTGAGGTTACCATCTGTCCATCCAAGAATATTGGGCGTGTTGAGCGCATCGATAAGTGACCCATGGCGCGATGATCTTTCTTCCCAGGTGGCTCCTCCACCGGTAGAGCGATACAATGCGTAAAAACTACTTTGGAGATTACAAGCCAATGCATATACATAATCAGGATCGCTGGGAGAAATGGCCAACTCAATCCTTTGTACGGTGTTCTTGGCAGGAATAGTCGTATTGAGCGCAGACCAGGTATCACCAAAATCGGTGGTTTTCATGATATTGGCTGATCCCATATCAGGAAGGGTCGCCAAAAAACCACCTGCCGCATACAATATTTGTGGGTTGTTGGGATCTTGCTCCAGGTCCCATACCAATTCATTATACTTTCGTTGCCAAGAATTCCCTCCGTCGGTAGATTTATAAATGCCTTGGCTACCTACGGCAATCAATTGGTTGGTTTCGGTAGGATGAATGATGATTTTCTTAATCAATGACTCATCCAGGTTGGTTTGGTCAAGTGCCAGTCCGGTTGGGCTCCAGGTCACTCCTCCGTCCGTGGTTTTATAAATTCCCAGGCCATAGTGGGTATTGCGTTTTCTGGTGTCTAGATTCAAGGCAATGCCAATGTAGGCAAAATCTCCCAAGGCCACATACATAATATCTGGGTTTTTGGGGTCTATGGCTAAATCAGTGGTACGTAAAATAGGTAGATTATCCCCAATGGGCATCCAGCTTTGTCCTCGGTTAGTAGTTTTCCAGATTCCTCCCTGGCTTGCACAAGCAAATAGTGTATTCGGGTCAGTAGGATGAAAAGCGATGTTATTTACTCTACCAAGCCCTACCATGCCGACCCCAGCAGGCACTTGAGTAGGTCCTACGGGAGACCAACCTTGGGATCGAGTTCTAAATCGTGCAGATTGTTGTTGTTTGTCAAGTAAAACATCTTCTAGAGTATGTTGGTAGTTTTTGAGGGTAACCGCCCCTCTTTGACTGGCAAACTCCAAAGCCCTGGCTTGCCATTTGGGTAGTTTTTTGGGGCTTGGGCTGGTGCGTTGGCCAAATGAACAAATAGGTGAAATCAATAAAAGCAGGCATAAATAAATTAAATAGTTTTTCATATCAATCAGTAATTATAATGGGTTTAATTGTTATTAAAGACAAGTTAAACAGGCTAAACCCTCAACCTTGCGTGATAATTTTCTGAAAAATTACTAAGCCCTCAAGATGAAGGCCCAAAACGAAGGCCCGAAAATGAAGACTAATAGAAAACTTTATAAACCCCGATAGGGAATGATGTCTTTTTAAGTGATATTTTTGTACAAAACATCATTAGTGAGCGGTACATTATTTGTCAAGTCTTCCCAAGAATTCTAAT
>CALDJV010000708.1 GCA_937899305.1 uncultured Cytophagaceae bacterium | reverse complement strand
CGAGACAATGAGGGACACCTCACGGCCAGAATATTGGCTCGTCGAACCTCACTTAACTACATTCAGGCCTCCATTAAATTAAATATATTGTATAACAAAGGTTATTTTAAAACGGTCTACTCGAAGACAGGGGAGGCAGTGCTGGAATTGAAGCCAGATGCTCGAAAGCAAATAACGCATTTGTCATCAGCGAATCGTTTTGCTAAACTATCTGATGCAGAAGTGCTCAAGGCAGCAGTAAATACAGGAGGGAGGCTTACTCCAGCGTCACTTTGTGTAGTGTTGGATTGTACGATTGCTCAAGCACAGCAAAAACTAGACGAATTACAGTTGCAAGATATCTTCCGACTTGAAATCACGGATAAAGGAAGTATCATATATGTGCTTAATGATGAAGAGTTGTTTCAAACTACTCCACTCAAGAAGATTGGGTAAAGATCATAAAGCGTTACTTAGCATTAAAAGTAAACCCCTGTATTGTTGCAATGCAGGGGTTTGTTGTATTATTACATAAAGTGGAACATCACTAATCCAAAAGGAGATGCATTTTTTTCTTCTTCTTCTTTTTCTTTCTCTTTTTCAGGGAGGGCATCTTTTTGAGACTTGTTACTAGATTTTACTGGTTGCGCTTGTTGAGTTTGATCGCTTTTTTTAGGCACGCTGTATTGGTCAGCACAAGCCTTTACAAACTTGAGTTTCATGGGCGTATATTTTAGGTGAATTTTTCATTGATTATGTGTAAAGAAGTAGGGTGATTACTTCTTATTGAAAGATACGCTCATTGCCTTGATTTTGAGAAACCCAACTGGATTGCTGGGGTAAACGGACCTATTTTGGGGTAAATGGCCTTTTACCTAGAAAGTACCTCTCGTGATCTAAAATAAGACAACACTTCTTTTTCTTTTGAGCGAGACAGGGGAATTTCTATGGCAACTACCAGACTTTTGAAACGGTAATTTTTAGATTTACCAATGAGTTGCCAGGGTTGTTGAAAATTGATGATGAACGAACGGTGGGTACGTATAAAGGTGTCTTCTTGTATTTGAGGCTCTAAATCTTTGAGCGACACCCTCAATAATTTTCTAGCGCGTTTTCCATCATTGTTAAGGTATATAATCTGGCAATAATTGTCTTCTGCCTCTATATATAAAATTTGAGATAGATCGATGGCAAACTCCTCTTGAGTATTGGTTTTGATATTGATGATACTGGAATACATATAACGGTTGATCAACTCCGAAAACCTTGGCTGATTGATAATGGATTTCCATAAGGGGTCTACTTTGGTAAACAATGCAATAGGTACTTGATTGGCCAGCGTTTTTTCTAAATGATGCCACATTTTTTCCTCGTCTTGGTGTAGCATATATACAATGGCCTGGTTGTAATGAGGGAAAGCCACCGAACCTGTTTTTATCTTGTTGACTGCTTTGTCGAGCCATTCTTTGGCCATCAATGCGGCTCCTTTATGGATAAACAAATAAGCCTTGGCTACTTCAGGAATAATAATTTGATGAGGGTGTTCTGGTGCGGTATTGATGCCGTGGAGCGCTTCATCGTACGCTTGCTGAAAAATTTGACACCAAGCAATTTTAAAGTCAGTATCGTTACGGATTGATTGGTTGGCCTCATGTCGAAACTGTTCAATGGCTTCATCATATCGTTCCATACAATACAGCAATACACCCGCTCGATGCCTTACATGACCCGAAAAAGGGTCTAACTGAATGGCCAAACGCATAGAAGCCAAGGCTTCCTCAAATTGCCCATCTACCAACAACACCATAGCACGACCCACGTGTATCTCTGCCGAACCGGGTAACTGTTGAATGGTTTTGGCCAAGTGTTTAAGCGCAAAGGGAATGTTCCAGTTTTGCCAAAACATGTAGCCCAAATAAGTAATATGTCCGTCGATGAGTTGAGGATCAATCTCCAATGCTTTAGTTACAAATATTCTTACTTGTTCAAAAGCTGCTTTTTTATCCATAGATTGGATGGCCCCATAATACAAATAACATTTAGCCAAACCACTATAAGCCAGTGCATAATCTGGCTCAATTTCAATTACTTTTCTAAACAAATCTTCGGCCTGTACAAGATCTTGTGGCAAACAATTGAATAAAATATGGTTGGCCTGAAGGTACCAGTCATATGCTTGGGCATTTTTGGGGTGGGCATTGCTAAATGGCATAGAGGTGTTTCGAGCCAGCTCGGCTTTGAGTTTTTCGGCAATCAAGCGAGCAATCTCATCCTGAATGGCAAACACATCTTCCAGGTCACGATCATACACCTCCGAAAACTCATGAAAACCTTGTTGGGTGTTGATCAATTGAGCCGTGATGCGTACCCGGTTTCCCGCTCGTCTTACGCTGCCTTCCAATACATGTACTACTCCCAACTTATCCCCAATTTCGCGTACATCCAGGTTTTGGTTCTTAAAGGCAAAAGAAGAAGTGCGGGCCGTTACCTGAATCCCCTTTATTTGAGCCAACACATTGATGATTTCCTCAGTAATGCCATCACTGAAGTATTCATTCTCTGCATCTGCGCTCATGTTGATGAAAGGCAACACCGCAATGCTGTTGGGGTGAATCATAGGGTAGATGTATTTGGTAGGTCACTAAGATAGAAAAAAGTAAGATGAGGTGAAAGTGAAAAAAATGTCCATAAGTTAGTGGGGGAGTTCATTAGTAGCATCTCCGTTTTTGTAATTTGATTTAATATGCATCAGTAAGTCCTGTCCGATATGGGTGACAAGTTGTTCTATTTCGTGTTCTGTGATTGGTTGGTGATAATATTTTTGAACTCTATTATCTTCTTCTCTTATGTAATCAGTTCCAATACTTATTTCGTATTTATATTCACTAAAATAGACTCTAAATCTAATACTATAATTAAATTGTAGATTACCATATTTAAAATCTTTGAGTATAAAGGTTAGATCCATATCAGGAGACTCACCTGAGTCACTGAGCTTTTTTAGGCTATACCTATAGATTTCATTAAAATCATTAGACTCAATATCTACAATTCTTTGACTGAGAAACAAGCCTTCAAACTTATCAATAATCGTTTTTGTCTTTTCTAGAATGCTTTTCACATATGTTTCGTAGACTTTTTTTATAACATCTCGGTTTTTCCGAATTCTAACTTGTAATCTTTCCCCCCCCAACTCCTTTCTAAACAAAGCCAATTCCTTATCCAAATCATCTGGTTCGTTGATATCTTCACCTCTGGCTCCTTTGAGGTAAATGTTCATGGCATGCAGTAGTGCCTCAATGACCAATACAGCAAATGGCTCATATTCACGTGCGTCGGCTTGACTAAGCGCCAGGTAATATTGGTTTCGGCTGTCTTTATCTTGACGAATGACTACTGGAGGGTATTCATGCCGCATCAGGATCAAATTCATCAATAGGCGGGCCATTCGTCCATTGCCATCATCGAAAGGGTGAATGGCTACAAAACGATAGTGAAATAAAGCAGCCAATACTGCAGGATGTACCTGTGGATTTTGACTGGCTTCATTGTACCAATCCATCAAATCTTTCATCTTGGCAGGTGTTTCTTCGGGAGTTGCGTAGTAATGAAGCTCCCCAGTAGGGGTTTGTACATGATTGGGGCTGGTTTTGTATACTCCCAAGTGGATTACTTTACTTGCGGTTCTTCCATCTTCGGTTTGGGCCTTGGTACGATAAGGTTCTTTGAGTACCAGTTTGTGCATTTCTCGGATATCCAATTCGCTTAATGGGCGATCGTCTTTCACCAAAGCCAGTAAAAAATCAATGGCTTCATTGTGCCCCTTGATATCTAAATGGTCTTTAAATGGCTTACCCTTGGCAGTGAGCCCATACAATAACAAAGCACGGGTTTCGCCATAAGTGAGCGAGTTGCCTTCAATGGCATTAGAGTGATAATTCCAATCCAGACGAAATTTTTGAAAAATTCTACCTTCCTGATTCTTAGAAAGCGGGCGTAGGCCATCTATTTCAAGTTTGAGTTGGTCTACTTGATGTAATATTTCTAACCGACTTAAAGCAAGGGTGATTTCCATACTAACTCATTCAAAATCTGATACTTATGAGCAAGTTACAAAATAAAAATGAATTGAATCGGCTTAATTTAGGTGCAAATTGTAATAAATCTCACTGCTCTACGACAGATACTACCACAATGATTTAAATAAAATTGACAATTAATAATTACGCTCCATGAACCTAGTGATTGAAAATCTATCTAAAACGTACCCCAATGGTACCCAGGCCCTCAAAGAGGTGAGTTTAGAAATTCCTACTGGGATGTTTGGCTTGTTGGGTCCTAATGGGGCAGGCAAATCTTCCCTAATGCGTACCATCTCTACCCTACAGGATGCCGACACTGGCAGTATCAGACTGGGTGATATTGATGTATTGAAGGAAAAAGCACGGGTAAGACAAGTGCTAGGGTATTTGCCGCAGGAGTTTGGAGTGTACCCTCGGATGTCAGCCTACCAAATGTTAGATCATTTTGCCTTGCTGAAGGGAATCAAAAAGAGTCGGGAGCGCAAAGAAATTGTCAAGGCATTGTTGCACCAAACCAACTTATACCAACAACGCAACATCAAATTAAGCAATTACTCAGGGGGAATGAAACAACGTTTTGGAATTGCCCAAGCTTTGTTGGGAAACCCAAAATTGATTATTGTAGACGAACCTACGGCTGGACTCGACCCTGCTGAGCGTAACCGCTTTCACAACCTGTTGAGCGAAATAGGCGAAAACATCATTGTGATTCTTTCTACCCATATTGTAGAAGATGTCAGCAATTTGTGCCGCAATATGGCCATTATTCATAAAGGAGAATTGCTTTTGACGGGGAATCCTCGCCAAGAGATTGAGGCTGCCAAAGGAAAGGTATGGAAAAAAATCATTGCCAAAGATGTGCTTCAAGACCATCAGGAAAAATACAATGTAGTATCGTCGCATATGTTTGATGGTCAAATTATTATCAAGGTTTTTGATGAAAGTCGCCCAGATGAATCTTTTGAAGCCTCTGCTCCCGGTTTGGAAGATGTGTACTTTGCTCATATCAAAACCAAAGAACAAGGAATGTTACCACCTACTGAAGCTCCGCCTACGAATATTTCACTTCAAAAGTCGGAGTAAATGAAGTTCTCACGACGGTTATCAACCATTAACAAAACCATCACTTATAATTAAAAATCCATGTTCAAGGCAATTTTTAGTTTTGAGATCAAGTATCGCCTCAATCGCCCCGCCACCTATTTGTATTTTATCATTTTTGCGTTGGTTGGCCTGCTCTATGGAGCCATTATGGGCGGAGCCTTCGGTAGTGATGTAGCCATACTCATTACTGGAGGAGGTAAAAACAACGCCAACTCTCCTTACAATATTGCAGTCATTACTGGAGCCCTCAGTCAAATTAGCATTTTCGTCGTAGCGGCTTTTATGGGAGTGCCTGTTTACCGCGATTTTGAACACAAAACTTATGCATTGTTTTTTACCAAGCCCATCTCCAAATGGAGCTATCTGGGAGGGCGTTTCTGTGGGTCACTATTAGTTACCAGTTTGGTATTACTCAGCATTTCGGTGGGGCTGATGCTATCTCAATGGCTTCCTGGTGTCAATGCTGATAAATATGGTGCTTTTAATCTGATGCACTATTTGCATCCCTATTTTGTATCAGTATTGCCTTTCACGATCTTTACTGGGACTATTTTCTTTGCGACAGTTTCATTGTCGCGTAATCAATTATTTATTTACCTCAATGCGTTGTTGGTATTAGCGCTTATTTTTGGCGCGAGTATTTTGGGGAATAAAATCGACAATCGAGTCATTAGTAGTTTATTAGACCCCACTGGTCAAGCTGCAATCACCAAGGCAACCGAATTATGGACCGTGAGCGAACGCAATGCGCAATTGATGCCTTTGACTACCTTGGTGGTGCTCAATCGGGTACTTTGGGTAGGCATTGGAATTTTGATCCTGGTGTTTACTTATGTCCGATTTACCTTTGCTTTTACTGGTCGTGGTAAAGTGCGTAAACCCCAGTCAAACAAAGGCCGCAACAGATCCAGCATTCCAACGATTCAAAAAATTACCCTCCCCAAGGTGAGTCAGGATTTTAGTGTGGGTTATCATTTCAAGTTATTACGAGTTTTGATTCGTAAGGAGTTTCGTCAGGTATTGTTCAATCCCATTTTTTTGGTCATTGCAGGCGTGGGCATCCTATTTATGGTTTTGAGCGTGATGTCTAGTGGGCAAGTATTCGAAACGCCCAGTTTACCACTTACCTACAGGATATTAAATATTCTCAGTGGAAGCTTCAACATCTTTATTCTGGCCATCATCGTGTTTTATTCGGGAGAAATGGTATGGACTGAACGACAGCAACGCGTGCACCTGATGTATGATGCTTTGCCCATTCCCAATTGGTTGAGTTTTGCTTCCAAGTTTTTGGCCATGATTGTAGTAGAACTAGGTCTGATGACTTTGGTGATGGTGGTGGGTATCTTGCTTCAGGTTACTCAAGGTTTTTATGATATCAAGTTGAGTTTGTATTTCCAAGAGCTGTACGGAATTCAAATGCTGGACTTGCTCACCTTTACCATACTTACTTTTTTTATCCATATCATAGTCAATAATAAGTATTTTGGGTTCTTTGCCGTGGTGTTGGTGTATTTCTTTTTTGCGAGCATTTTGCCCTATATTGGGGTTACCCACAAGTTGTTTCTGTTTGGCAGTGCCCCTTCCATTGTCTATTCTGACATGAATGGCTACGGTCATTTTTTACAAGGGCATTTGGCCTTTAAAACTTATTGGTTGTTGTTGAGTTTGGCTTTATTGGTATTGGCGAATGGCCTGTGGTTGCGAGGAACCGATAGCTTTTTCAAAATACGTTGGCGCAATGCTTTCCGACGCATTACTCGGGTGGCTCGTATTGCTTTGGTGGTGAGCCTGGTGGGCTTTGTGGCCATGGGTAGTTACATTTATTACAATACCAATGTGCTCAATGAATTTACTACCGGCGACGATGATCAAAAAGCCCAAGTGGATTATGAGAAAAAGTATAAAAAATACGATGGCATATTCCAACCTAGAGTTACGGATGTAAACCTAGAAGTAGACCTGTTTCCTTACCAAAGAAGCGTAAAGGCCAAGGGGAGTTACATCTTAAAGAACAAAACCAATGCCGCCATTGATTCTATTCATGTGAATTTGAGCGGCTCTATTGTACTCAAGAAGATGCAATGGAACCGCAAGGCAAAGGCAGTGTTACAAGACAAAGCGTTGGCCTATTTTATTTATCGTCTGGAAGAACCACTCAAACCCCAAGCTACGATTCAATTAGATTTTGAGTTTGAATACAATTTAAAAGGGTTTGCCAATAGCAGCGTGAATAACTTCTTGACTTACAATGGGACCTTCCTTAGTCAAAACCTATTTCCAAAAATTGGATATCAGCCCAACGCTGAATTACAAAACGACGACATTCGCAAAAGTTATGGGCTTGCTCCAAAGCCTCGTACCCCTGATTTGAATGACAAGGAAGCCCGAAAAAACAGCATGCTTTCTAATGATGCAGATTGGATCAACTTTGAAATCAAGGCCAGTACGGCGGGCGACCAGACGTTGGTTGCTCCTGGTTATTTACAGAAGCAATGGAAGAAAGACGGTCGCAAATATTTCCATTATAAAATGGACAAGCCTATCCTCAACTTCTACAACATTGTATCGGCCAAATATGCTAAGAAAAAGGATATCTGGACGAGCAAGGAAGGCAAAAAAGTCAACCTTGAGATCTATTACCATCCTGGTCATGACTACAACTTAGATCGTATGATGAAGGGAATGAAAAAGGCATTGAGTTACTGTAGTGAAAACTACTCACCTTATCAATATCGTCAAATGCGGATTTTGGAGTTTCCTCGTTACGCTGGATTTGCCCAGTCATTTCCCAACACGGTTCCTTATTCCGAAGACATCGGATTTACCGCAGACATAGATGATAACGAAGACGTAGATTATGTGTTTTATGTCACTGCCCACGAAGTGGCTCATCAATGGTGGGCCCATCAAGTCATTCCGGCCAATAGTCAGGGAGCAACTGCCATCGTAGAAAGCATGGCCCAGTACTCGGCACTGATGACAATGGAAAAAACCTTGGGGAAAGACAAAATAGATAAATTTTTGCGCCTGGAAATGAACCGCTATCTCAAAGGAAGAAGTGCTGAGATTGGCCAGGAGCAGCCCTTGAAACGAGTGGAAAATCAGCAATACATTCACTACAACAAAGGGTCGGTCGCTTTGTATGCGCTGAAGGATTATATCGGTGAAAATCGCCTGAATGGAGCTTTGCAGAAGTACATTGCCAAAGTAGCCAATCAATCGGCCCCTTATACGACCACCAACGAATGGATCAAGTATTTGCGAGAAGCGACCCCCGACTCACTACAATATGTAATTACCGATATGTTTGAGGACATTACCTTGTATGATAACAATGTAGATAGCTTAAGTTATAAGAAAAAAGGCAATCAATATGAGGTAACCTTCAAGGTAAATAGTAAAAAACTCAAAGCGGATGGCGATGGAGTAGAAAAAAAAGTACCTTTAAATGACTACATAGACATTGGGGTGTTTGCCCGTGCCAAGGTAAAAGTGCCCGTGAAAGGAACCAAAACGCGTAATGGCAAACCCAGGTACCGTACCAAACGCGAGAATAAAGTACTATACCTCAAAAAACATAAAATCACTAAAAATACCCAAACCATTAAGGTATTGGTAGATGAAAAGCCCTACAGTGCAGGTATCGATCCTTACCACAAGTTGATAGACCGCAAAACTGGGGACAACAAATTGATTTTTAATCGGAATGGTAAGCTAAAAACGAGCAAAAAATAACTGAATCTATAGTGTAATTTATCAGCAATGTGCATGACAGATTAGATAGTGAGCCAAATTCATTTATCTTTGTGTAAGCAGGCAGGGCCAATTACAATTATTAAACTTAAAAACGAAACACAATGGAAGAATTCGCTAACCAACATGATCATATATACGAAGATGACGAAGAGCAACAACCTTATTCGGTGTGGTCAGTCATCAAAAAATATGGCTTATTTCTAGGAATAGCCATCGTGGTATTCAACCTGATGACTTTTTTAACCGGAATGTACTTGCATTGGGTAGCAAGCCTCGTTTATGTATTATACATTGCGGCCATTGTTTTTGCCCATCAAGAGTATAAGAGAAAAAATGAAGGATTTATGAGTTATGGTCAGGGAGTAGGCATTGGTACTGCTTTGACGGTGATTGGGGCAGGAGTGATTGGATCGGCATTTTTTATCTTTTATACTACTTCAGTAGAACCTGAAATAGGTCAAAAAATTCAAGAGTATACCGAAGAGGTGTCCAGGCAATTGCTAGAAAGATGGGGAGCCAGCGAAGAACAAATTGAAGATTCGGAAAAAAATAGTAAGCAATGGAATACCCCATTGATTAAATGGATCGCCAATTTATTTGGAGTAGCATTGTATGGAGTCATATTTTCATTGATTATCTCTATTTTTACCAAAAAGAAACGTCCTCTGTTTGAGTATTAACCATTGACTTAAAATAGATACAAAACGCCAAAATGGGTACATTCCTGCTTTGGCGTTTTGTGTTTATTAAATTATTATTTTTAAAA
>CALDJV010000707.1 GCA_937899305.1 uncultured Cytophagaceae bacterium | reverse complement strand
CTAAGTAAAACTACATCAATAACCTAATCCATTTGGCTGATCTCTTGTCGCCATACTTCTTCAAAAAATCGTTGCGTAGCTAGAGCTACGGAACGATTTTCTGAATCGTCTAGCAACGAGATATTACACCAAATTTGGATTACTTTATTTTTTCCGTTTTACTAAGTTTAAATAGCAACCAGCAGATTGTGTTTGATCAGAACAAAGATGAGATGGTTAGGTAAAAGGATTTAATTTGGGTAGAGCAGAGTAGATTTTACCACAACAGACTGTGGTACATTATGAACATTAAAATACCGATAAATTATCGGAATTAAAACTATGTGAAACATTTTGTGTAATAAGCCCTATTTTTTCGGTAATTTTAGCAAGATTGAAGCATCAAGTTTGCAAAAAGTTGCAAAATTATTTATCCTAAACCCTAAAATTTTCGTTGATAGAATCTTGATTCTGAAGTCGTTTTGATTTCTTTGTTTGAAGTAAAACTTGTTGTAATAACTATGAGAAAAATACTCACTCTGGTATTAATAGGAATGATAGGTATGAGCTTGTCGTCGTGCCTGGTGGCCAAGAAAAAGTATGATGCTGAAGTAGCCGCTAAAAATAAATTAATCAAGGAAAAAAGGCGTTTGCAAGCCGACAAAAGAAATCTTCAAAAACAAGTGACTGGGCTAAAGTCTGATACTACTCGCCTGGGCAAAGAACTAAGGGATTTGAAGGCCAAATACGCGGCTTTGTCTCAATCGAGCAAGTTGACTACCAATGAGTTGCGTAATAAGCTAAACGCCCGCGAAAAAGAACTGCAGCGCAAAGAGAAGTTGCTGGCTGATCGCGAGTCGGTGGTAAAAAAACTACAGGATGCCATCAACCGCAAAGATAAATTGTTGAAAAACTTGTTGAGTAAAGTGCAAAATGCCTTGAAAAACTTCAATCCTGATGAGTTGACCGTAACCAGTAAAAATGGTAAAATCTATGTGTCTTTGTCAGAGAAACTGTTATTTAAATCGGGACGTACCGATGTAGACCGAAAAGGTAAAAGGGCGTTGGGCAAACTAGCGGAGGTACTTAAAAAGAACCAGGACATCGATATTCAGATTGAAGGACATACCGATAGTATACCGATTCGTACTGCTAAATTCAAGGATAATTGGGATTTGAGTGTGCTCCGGGCCACTTCTATTGTTAGAATTTTGACGGTAGACTATGAAGTAGACCCCAAGATATTGACTCCAGCCGGAAAAGGAGAAGGTTTTCCAGTGGCTTCTAATAAAAACAAAGAGGGACGCGCCCGCAATCGTCGAATTGAAATTGTGCTCTCCCCAAAATTAGAAGAATTACTGAAATTACTGGAAAATTAAGTTTTTATTGGGTAGCCTGTCGTCAAAGACGAGGCTGCCCATTAGGCCAGAACCAGATCCCTCAACTGCATTCGGGATGACTAAAGAATTCTGACGATGATAAAGAGGAAGAAAATGTTATTGTCGACCGATACAACTCCCTATTTTTAATTATAAAAACCAGGAGAAGAAATTCATCAATTCTGAACAGCCTACCTGTCAGGCATAAATTTGCCGAAACTCTATTTTTATTTAAGAAAATTTGGCGGTATTTGACTTATGATACCGCCTCTCTATTTCAAATCCTTCCAATCTATTTTATTGCTTTCGCTTCATTTGTCGGGTTATTTTACTGGTTTGATGGAAGAATAATTTTCAATTTATTTAAAAAAAAATTATATTGATCAACCTCAAACCATTACAAACCATAGATTAAAAAACCACAAGGATGCAAAATAGCCCTCACCTCCCGAAAAAGAAGCCACCTTTGGACCAACCAACTTCACCTTTTTCCTCGCGATATGCTCAAGTGACCAATATGGCATATTATCAGGCGGATTTTTGGTTGATGCTTTTAAGCAGTTTTGTGGCGAATTTTGCTTTTTGGGTAGTCATTGAGGTCCAGCTTTCTTTGTGGCAATTATATGGTTTTATGGCATTATTTGCGTTGGCCTTGACGTTGACAGTAAGTTATGGCCGCTGGATTGGAGCTGGATTGCTAGGTGGCTTGTTGCTGGTTTTGCTGGGATTAAAGTTTTTCCTCATTCCTTGGGTAGAAAACGATGGAGGGTATGAAGGGGCTATTTTATCATTCATTTTCATCACATTATTGGTCTTTAAGTTGGTTCAGTTGGCACAAACCCGAATGCGTTTGCACTTTATGATGGATCACCCCTTGAAGAAAGAAGAAAAAATCTGCCACATATGTTCGGGAGAAGGTGTGCTGAATTCATTTCAGCCCTATTTAGAAAAAAGTTTTATTCAGGAAACTTGCTATGGGTGCCATGGGCGAGGCATTATTCGAGAAAATGATTTTACTTATCGCATTCAGGTATTATTAAGGCAATGCGAAAAGAACCGCTTCGAGTTGCAAAAATTAATTCATCAGTTGGAACAGGCGTACCATCAAATTTTGCAAAAATTGGCAGTGGGTGAAGGCGTACTAGATGCCGAAATAGCCCAACGTTTACAAAACAGCGACGAATTGTATCGCCAACAACTGCACCTTACCAGAAAACAGGTCTCCTTTTACCAAGCATCGGAAGAAAAAATGCACATTATACTTTATAATCGGCACGTGTCCGAAGCTTTGGTGGACGCTCAACAATACTTGGAAAATTTGGGGCAGACCAACGAAAGACACCACGAGACCCTGGACTTTATTCAAATGCAATTGGAGCAAGAAACCGATCACAATACTGAAACGCAGGCGTTAGGCATTGTGTATGATTTGCAAGCTCCAGTCATGTTGGATGAATTTGAGCTAATTGTAAAAAAGATAGAAGACATTACCCATAAAATCAAAACACTTTAGGGGCCACAAAATCCCACAAGTTACCGTACAAATCTTCAAATACAGCTACGGTACCATACACCTCTTCGCTTGGCTCACGCACAAACTTGACTCCCTGAGCGACCATGGCTTCATAATCACGCCAAAAATTGTCGGTATGTAAAAACAGAAATACCCGTCCTCCAGTTTGATTACCCACATACTTTTGCTGGGTTTCGTTTTTGGCCTTGGCCAACAACAAGCGAGATTCAGTGGCCCCCGGAGGAGCTACAATCACCCAACGTTTGGTTTCACTCAATGAGGTATCTTCTACGAGGGTAAAGTTGAGTTTTTGGGTATAAAAGGCAATGGCTTCATCATAATCGTGAACCAGGATAGAAATATTAGCAATTTTTTGAGTCATATTGAATGGATTTTGATAATGAAATACGGCAATTTTAATAAAAAAAATTAAGTAAATTATACCGCGAACAAAACCGATAGAGGCTGGCAAATTTGGGGTTTTTTGTGTAATTTTGGTCAATTCTTTAAAAGCATTTTTTATCGAAAAATGTTTTTTTAACCAATTAATCGAGCATAAATAAAAACAATCCATGTTAGAAATTACCGGAATACTTCGTCAAGTTTTGCCTCTGGAAAGTGGGCAGGGACGAAATGGAGAGTGGAAAAAGCAGAGCTTTGTTCTCGAAACTCAAGAGCAATACCCCAAATCGGTGTGCATTACAATGTGGGGCGACAAGATTGACCGTTTGCAACAATTTAACTCAGGCGATGAAATCAAAGCTTCTATCAACATTGAGTCCAGAGAGTACAATGGCAAGTGGTATACCGATGTAAAAGCCTGGAGATTGGACGCGGTAAACCAAGCAGGGGGGAACCCCGGAGCCAGCAACAATGCTCCGATGCCCGAGCCTCCTCCGTTTGAGGAAACTTTCAACATTCAAGCTGATGATAGCGACCAGGATGATTTACCATTCTAGAAAGCTTAGAGGCTGAATAAGTAAAACTACATAAATAACCTAATCCATTTGGCTAATCTCTAACCGCTATACTTCTTCAAAAAATAGTTCCATAGCTCCTTTGGTTAAACTAGAAGGGCAAAGATTTTTCTCATCGTCTAGCAACGAGATATTACACCAAATTTGGATTACTTTATTTTTTCCGTTTTACTAAGAGGTTTGCGAAGCCTTTTCAAGCAAGCAAAAAGTATTTTTAACTTATAAAATAAGAAGGGTTATCAATGATGCGTTGTAGAGACGTAATTGATGACCTTTTTTTGATTTTTTCTCAAAAACTTACCTGAAAAACAATGATGAAAAAATGCTACCTTGCTCTTTTAATCCTTTTTTTAATTTCAATCCAGACTACTTTGATTGCCCAAAAAGCACCTTATTTTTATTTTAAAAAACGAGTTTACAAAGAAGGTTTTGTTAAGAAATATCTCCAATCTCTCAAAAGATATGAGATTAAACTACCTGAGCAGAAGCGATTGGCAATTGCCAAAAAATTGCTAAATCAAAGAAATCTTAAGGTTTTGAAGAATTATATGCTTAAAGCAGTGGTAGACAAACAAAAAGACGGCTATCCTGACCATCCCCGTTATTGGGTGTTGGATTTTAACCAAGATAAAAAACCAGATATTGTGATGTTGTATCGAACTTATTTTGGTCCTAGTCCTGGATACCTTTATTTTTTTAGAAAAGCGAACGGCACTTACGAATACCTATTGGATGGGATGGGAGAGATCTATATTTTGCTCGCTAATGCAAAACGGACTGTGATTCAATATAACTTAGGGACTATAGATGATGCTGAGTCCGAAATTGTCCGTACGATTGACATCGACCACCAAAAACAAACTTGTAGATTGGTTCCTAAGCTGTATTTTGCCTCTGAAACTCCATTTCCCAAGTCAATCAATAAAAAACCAACATTAATCAAGGTGCGTCAATTGACCCAGCTTAGGTTTAGCCCAGAAGTAAAAGATACGCTAACCGAAAAGGATAAACCAGGAGAATACCGGGAAAATACCAAGACTTTGAAAGGCAACATTGTAGCTCGCTATAAAGTAGGCGCCCAAGCGTATCATTTGGCTAATCAAGGAGATTGGGCTTTTGTGGCTTTTTTGCCAAATAGTGGATTGATCAAGACCAGCTTACGCCACGGAATGGATGAAGAATATGACAGCAAAACTGGGAAAGTCAAGGGGCCAAAGGTAAAACCTTACATTTGTGGATGGATTCCTAAATCGGTATTTCAATAGCGTTTACCCTCGCCTGTGTGACAAGAAGTAATTGACGTGATTGACCAAGTCAGGGAAAAACTTTTGAAAATCTTGGTCAAATGCCTGAAAATCCTTCTTCAAGTTATGAATAGCAAGCTCTATGTTGGGGTTATATTTGGCGCGTTCGCCTACCCTAATCAGGGCGCGCTCTATGTTTTCTAAATAGGCATAGTTTTCTAACCAATTGTAATGCACCACATTGGGGAGAATTTGCTGTACCCGAGGGGGCAAAATGTTTTGGTGTTTTTGTAGTACTTGGTATACCCATTGGGCATGTTCTTTGAGGGTTTTATGGGTGTATTTAGACCAGTTGATAGCCAGAAAATGGTCATAGTAAATGTCTACAACCACACCCGAATATTTGCCGTAGTCAGGGCGCAAGCGATGAATACTATCTCGAACTACAGTGTGTTGGTCGGTGTAACTGTCGATATTACGGTGTAAAAAAATACCATCTACAATCGTAGCCGAATAATCTTCAAATTGATTTCCTTTGATAAAATCGGCAATGAAGTTTCCAATTAAAATCTCTTCTGAATCTCCTGATAAAAATGTATGGGCTAAAAAGTTCAAATCTACGTTCGTTAGATGGTTAAGAGCTTGTTTGAATTTTGGTTTACAGTGCGTTTTCCGAAGCATTCTAGAGTTAGATACGTCAAATGTTGAAGGAATGACTTGACGATTATCGATAAATTTGACAAAACATAACCTGAAAAACCTCGTAAAAATCTTGATTGATCAACTGAACTCAATCGAACGCTGTCGATGAATCATTTTAAACAAGCACTAAAAACAGTACACTGATACTTAAACTCAAATCTTATCTTAAGTGTTGTCTATAGCCTTGATTTTTAGCGCAAAAACCATTTGTTTATAAGTCAAAAGACTTATTTTTAGATTTATGTACATGCTCATAAACTTATTAGCCAAAGTGGACATGAAAGACCGGGCCAATGGCGTAGTTGCCTAAGTTGGTGTCTTGATAACCGAAAAATGTCTAATAGGGTAATATATAAACATCGACCAGTGAATAGACAAGGCAATGACAGCAAAATGTGATGGTATTTATGAATAGATTATTTAAGAGGGCAATCATTTTATTGGTTGGAGTCCTGGTAAGTGGCCTGGGCTATGGTCAAACCAAAAAGAAAAAGAAGAAAGAAAAAAATAAAAGTTTTGAGACCAAAATCATCGTCTCCAAGGGAACCAATGGTACTTTTAAGCTGGGGAGTCCTCTAAAGTTTAGTTATCAAATTCGTAATAAGACTTATGGTCCCATCAGTGCCATCGTTTATTGCAATATTGCGCATCTTCAGCCCCGTAAATTTGTCAAATCCAAGGTGCGTAAGGTGTGGGTTCCGGCCCGTAAAACCATAAAAATTGATTTTCAATATTTTCCATCCTCCCCTGATTTTTATTTGGTGAGTTGTGGAGCCAAAAACTATACTGGATGGCTCTCCAACGACTATTTTGTATTGGGTTATGCCGTTAACAAACTCCAGTCAGCGTTGAGCAAAAGGCCTGACTTCAAGCAATTTTGGAAAAACTCGTTCCGTTTGTTGCGCCAGGTCAAGCCCCAGTACAAGCTCTACAAGCGCAAACAACTGTGTACCAAGGATTACAACGTATACTTGGTCGAAATGAGAAGCCTGGGCAACATGAAGATCAAGGGCTGGTATAGAGTACCCACTCGAGGGCGAAAACATCCCGTAATTGTGCAATTTCCGTCGTTGGGTGGTAGTTTTTTCAATGTAAAATCGCTCAAGACGCGTCCCCGATACGGTGTGCCTACTGATTTTGCGGTATTTTCGCTCAATATTCGAGGTCATGGCAACAGCAAGAGCGTGATCAAACCGCAAGACAATTACTTGGATTTTTTGACTTACAACCTCAAAAATCACCAAAAGTACGTATACCGGGGAGCGGTGATGGATTGCATTCGAGCCTTGGATTTTTTGCAAACTCGCCCCGAAATAGATCAAAGTCGCATTGCTGTGGAAGGCGCTAGCCAGGGGGGAGGGCTCAGCCTTATTACGGCGAGTCTTGATTCAAGGGTGGCATTGTGTGCGCCTGACGTCCCTTTTCTATGTGATATGACCCGTTTACTCAAGATTGTATCCAACATGAAAAAAGCGGTAGACAAGTATATCAAAAAAAACCGAGGACTTTCGTGGTGGAAAGTACGCCAAAACCTGAGCTATTATGACACCAAAAACTTTGCGGCAAACCTCAAAGTTCCTTTGCTCATGAGTGTGGGGCTTCAGGACTTGACTTGCCCTCCATTGACTTGCTTTGCTACCTATAACCGGGTTCGTTCAACAAAGGCTTATTATGTTTACCCTTATGGTAGACACGAAGGAGGAGGCAAACAGCATCGAAAATTTAAGTTTCAATGGATCAGAAAGCAGTTTGGAATGACGAAGTGATCAAATGGTTACCCGATACATCGCGTAACCATTTGACTATGAATCCAAAAGAGGCTTTTCTGCTTTAACAACTAAGCCACTACATTTCCCTCTTTGCCGTGCTTGAGGTAGTCGTCGTGATAATAACGTTGCAAGAAGCGATCTACATTTTTATAGAGTATTTTTTCGGCAATTTGATCGGGGGTAAGCCCAAAGTACAACGATTTGATTTCTTCGACAGTTTTCAAACCATCAACGTGAGGATTTACCAGAGGGCGGTGCAAGTACTGAATGACATGATTTTGGAACTCAGGATAAGACATGACATCAAAATAGATATCGAAGCCATTCATCACTCCATCATAATCCGAGCCAATGCATATGATGTCCCAACCACTGGCATCAGCCACAGTTTTTACAACGTGTAAAGCATTAGACATCCACAACCGCACGTATTCGTCCCTCATTTTATCTAAATCTCCGCAATCCTTGGCGTTTTTTAGGATTCGTTGAGAAATACCTCCTGGCATGCGTTCGTCGTGAAAAATCAAACCAAGTAAACCTCTTGATTGATGAATGTAATAAATTTCCTCGTCTGCAATGTTGATAGACCAAGTATTGAAATATTCATTTTCTAGGGCACGACGAGAGTCGTCACCATTGGCCAAGTCATTTAGAGTGGCTTTTCCAGTCACTGCAGTATGGCTACAAATGATCGGAAAATTGTCTCCCTTTTGCTGATAGCTTCGCCAAATACCAATGAGTTCTTTGCGAGCTTGTACGCTCATATGTTTGATATCGGGTAGAATCCTGCGCCCGTTTTCACGACTCAACAGTGCGTGTAATGCGGTTTTCCCTAATTGACTAAATCCTTTTCCGAGGTTTAGTTTTTGGCTCAAAGCTGGAGTATCCAAAGCCTTGGCATGGCCGCAGAGTAAGTTCCAAAAATAATGTACATAAGTGATAAACAGCGGAGCGTGTCGCCCATTACCCCAGCTCTTGATTCGGCCAATGTTAATCTGAAACTGTAGGGCAAAATGCTTATAATACGGGTTGGTGGTGTCGTTTACGGCATCGAATGGGATGTTTTGTTGTTCGTAATTACGGAAAACAGTCAGGGCGTGCATTCCCTCAATGGTAGGAATCGCAGCAACGGTGTCATCAGTTTCAGTGAGTATTTTTTGCAGTTCGGTATAGTCACCCACCAATTGGAATGCATCGTTTTGCTGTGATTGGCGCACCATGTATTCGTATTCTCGCTGGGTTTCACTGAAGTGATCAATGGGTTTGTCGCGATTTTTGTCGTGGGCATCTACATACCCTTGAACCAAGGCTCGACTAAATCCCGTCATGCAAACTCCTAAGTTAACGGTTTGGCTGGGGGCGAAAGTATCAAGTAGAAATTCGAAAAGATTGGTAAGATCAAAAAACTTACGTTCGGGGGTGTAGATGGCCGCTAAAACGACGCGTAGCTTGCCCTGTTGACATTTGTGAATATTGGTTTGTGACTCTTTGACAATGTCACGGGCTACTGGCCGGGTAAAAATATTAAGGTTTTGACATTCTGGCTGAAGTTTGATGGTTTCTAAAATATTGGTTTCTTTCTCTTGACGAGAAGGTTTGGTACTAGGGTGACAGTGGATGTCGGCGTAATAAGGGATTGCCATAGTTTCAATTGATTTGACACCATTTTCTTAGGTCAAAAAATCACACCTTTACACCAGTGCTCAAATGAACTGAAACAATGATTTTGAAGCATTGTGATATTATCTAGTAAGCATTATGAGTGCCTCCTTGATAATATTGTGCAAATAAAGCCAGCGGACAAAACTTGTACAGTCAATATCTTCGTAATAATCGCCTACACATTTGGTTCCTGATGTAATAGTCCTATTCAAAATGGTTGAGTTAAAGCATTCTTTGTCTTAGATGATGATTGATCCAAAAGCGGATAAATAATACATAAAATTGTGCGATCTATTTGTGTAACGGTCTCAGTAGTAGTCAAGTTTAGAAGATTGGGGTGATTGTATCAATATATCTGTTAGAATGGGCATTTTTTTCGATAAATAGTACATCGAATGGTTTTTGACGGAAATTTTATTTTGGCCATCACTATTCTATTGTTCCGCTTCGCTCATTGTTGCATTTTTTCTATTGCTACATTGTTCCGCTACGCTCATTGTTAAATGGT
>CALDJV010000706.1 GCA_937899305.1 uncultured Cytophagaceae bacterium | reverse complement strand
ACTAGTATACTAGTTGCGCTCAATGGTAATCCCTCCACCTCTGTTGCGACGCATCTCTCTCATTTCTTTCGCCTTTCTTTCCACAATCTTTTTAAATTGTTTGGGGGTCACTTTTTTACCTTTTCTGGGGGGCACAATCTCTCCTTTGTTCAGTTTAACAAAGTCAATTTTGGTGGCTGTAATGGTAGTAGGAGATACACGAGTGGTAGTAATCCTTACGCCACCTTCATTGTCTTTACTTTCTTTCTTGTCTTCTTTGGCAGGTTTTGGAATCTGTTTTAACTCTAAAATCATCCCGGGCAATTTTCCATATCCTTGTGGGCCTGAAGCCACCGGAATTTGGGTAGTAAACCAGGCTTCTATCGTCATGTTTTCTTTCTCCATCACCGCTTTTTTGCAATCATATCCCAGAATTTGCTTCGACGCTCCCTTCAGCTTCCAAGTAGCCTCACTGCCTTCGTATTTGATCAAAAACTTGCGCCCCATGAAGGTTTGCATGTTTACTACTTTATTTTCAGCTACATTGTAGTACAACTGGTCATCGTTGGTCCCACCTCCCATAACCTTGATCATTACGCCAGACTCTGCACTACCAAACTGCTGCTCATTGGGGGTGTCTCCCTCTTTTTTAGCTTCGTATTTCCGGTAAACTGATTCTTTACTACTAAATACCAATTCTTTATGGGTGACTCTATTTTGCAGCTTTGCGAGTTGCTCTTTGGACAGCATACTGGTAATACTACCTGAAAGCGTTATCTTCGTTTTGGAAGTAAATACAATTTTACCTTGGTCTTTGGAAGCGACTTGCTGGGCTGATCCTATCAAAGGAAACAAGGCTACTAATGCAACAATCAATACTTTTTTCATAGTTTTAAGTGGAATGTAACCTGATCAATGAATCCTAAGACATCATTGGACAAGTTGGGTAAACATGATTGGGTTTATACAAAAGTAGCTTTTAGAGGAGGGATAGTTTTTAAAGGAAAGTTAAAGAGTGTTAAAAGATGTTAAAGGGGGGTTTTGCTTAGTCAATAGTCCACAGTCGACGGTCCATAGTTTTCTTTAGTTGGGAGTTCGTAGTCAAGAGTTGGTAGTTTTGCTTAGTCGATAGTCAATGGTCCATAGTTTTCTTCAGTCCACAGTCGACGGTCCATAGTCCATAGTTTTACGTCGCTTGGCGCAGCAATAGAACAATTTAACAATGAGCGAAGCGGAGCAATATCAAAAAATCATCGTTTCGCGCAACCCGAAGTCCTGAGCCCAGCCGAAGCAACAATGAGCCGAAGGCGGAACAGTGTAACAATAAAACAATTTAACCATCAGCACAGCGTAACCATTTAAATAAATAACGCAATGATTTTTTTCAGAGCAACTTACCCATTACTATTATTCCTGATGATATGGGGCTGTACTAATTCAACAAAAGAGAGGCAACTTGTTTATTTGGCTACCCATTTAAATTATCAACTGGAGGAGAAAAATACCCAAAAAAAACTACGAATTGATACCTTGCTGCAATCAGATGCCATGCAACAGGTCTATGATTATAATCTGGTGATCAAGGCCGAACTCAGGAAACTTAAAAAACATACCACTGCCTTGCTGGATAATATCCAAAAAACCAAACAACATTTAATTCAAAAAATTGGAGGAGGCATTTCTATGCAAACTGGACGCATCAATGAGCCTATCAATGAAAAAGGGGTCTATGATTACATGGCCCTCAAAATTGGAAATGCGCCTCAAGAAGGTTATAGATTAAAAAAAAGACTGGACAATTATGTTGAGTATCTCAATACTGAATTTAAGGAGTATGGAATACCAAAGTTCGCTAGGTTTGCCTGGGGAAACGAAAGCAACGCTTTATATCGTCAACAACCCAAGGAGAGAAACAAAGATTTTGCGGAAGCTTACTTTCAAGATACTCCGGTCATGATGGCGTTGGTGTATCTTTCGCATTTCGAAAACACGATTTTGACTTATCAAACCGAAGTAATTCAGCATTTTCTATTGCATACCATCTCTAAAATACCTCATTAGAAATTGGGTTTTGACCTGTAAAAGTGTGGTTACTAATCTTGCTACAATGATGGGCAAAGTAGGGCATATTGATTAGAATGAAAACGCATAAATCACATTGCCTGTTTCTCCAAAGAATTTAGAGCAAATCAATTAATATGTTCCTCGTTGTTCGGTGACGTTTCCGGCTGAATCAAACCATCGACTCCTTACATTTTCACCGTTTTGGTATTCAGCTTCGTAAATAATTTGGCCGTCTATTGCATAGGTGAATGTCGATTTACCATCGGCCACTTTTCCATCCCGAAATATGGTTTTACCGCTTACTTCTCCGGTTTTATAATACGATATTTGTGCTCCATTCAGCCAGTCACCATCAGGCACACACTCCGACTGTAGTTCCCCCGACACAAACCAAGTTTTGATATACCGAAGACATTTCCCGTCTTTGTACATCATGACCGACTTCTGAGTCCCATTTTCATAAAAGTGCTCCACCTTTCCATCAGGGTCATTGTCAATGTAATTACCCCGAGATTTTATCTGACCATTTACCCAGAATTCCTCAACAAAACCATTCTTTACAAATTGCTTGAAACCATTGTCCTGTCTGAGGATACTCGTTTTTAGTACCAGATTGTTGACTAAGCTATTGTCAAAAATATGCTTCAATTGCCAAGTATACATCGAATCAAAAAGATCAATACTGAGAGGATATAGGTCAGCAGTAGGTGGATTTGCTTCGTTTAACTGAGTAATCTCGACAATATTTGGCCTTATGTTCAAATGATGGTATGCCATGAGCTTGTGATGCCCATCAATGACGTAGTTATTGTCACTATCCGAGTACTCCGAGTTGTAAACCAAACAATAGGGTCGTTGGCCTTGTTGAATCAAGCTTTCGTACTGCTTGATCACTTCTGGATTCAGGCTTTTGGCATTTTGAGTAAATACCAAATTACTGTCGTAGCCATCATAAAACGATGGGGTAGTAAATTCCACAATATTACTCATCACTTGCCCCCTTTTGTCCATTTCTTTCTGGAAATATTTTTTATATCTCTCGAACTCCCTCTTTTCTTTATTTTTTTGGAGTTTGATTGGAAAAATAAGGCACCATTTCCGATACTTCAGGTGTTTTTTGTTTGGATCACTGCTTTCAAAGTCAGAGGTATCATATTGTTTAATGTGAATGGTACCCTTTGGAAAAATAGCACAGAATGCCTCTAGCTCTGAAACAACCTCAGAAAGGTTCAATTCATTTCCAGAGTTAAGCACTTCTCTTAGTCTGTTTGTAATTTTTGTTTTGTCGATGTTGGTTTCATCCAAAAGGCTCACGTATTTTCCAACCGAACCACGACAATCGTACCAGGTAACCACATTTGGTTTTTCGGACCTAAGATAATCTCCAAGCTCAAACGGAATGATCTTTAATAAGCCTTGTCCATTGTGGTTATTTATTGACAGGTATTTTTTCATGGGTACTTGGTTTTCTTCGTGGTAGGTTCAATCATTTGTAATTACCCTGAGCATTCTATACCTATACAATGCCCATCTCAACAATTTGATAACTTTCCCTATGCGTCTTTAAGTCGGGTAGGGAATATTTATTAAAAAACTCACCTTCAATTTGATAAAAGTTCCAAAAATAACCAAAGTGACCACAAAGCGACTGAAAATCATGACCTTGCTCACTAAAAAGACTTATATCATTTCGTGAAGAGTTCCTAATTCTATAGAAATCAATACTTGTTTGTACTACATACCTTGCATACTCTGCACCTTAAGCAACTTCTTTCTCGGCAACTTCTTTTTCAGGTACTGCACAAGCATCATCCTCACACTGACAGTATTTTCTGTTATACAAATGCAAACCAACCAAACTCAAAGCAGGCAAATACACCCATTCTTCGGCCAAATGAACTCCCTCGATTTTTTCATTGAGAATGATCAACGTCAGCAATGCCCAACTGGCAAAAAGTCCGTATTTTACCCAGTTTTTGGAGGTCGTTTTAGATGAAAAATAAACCGCAAAGAAAGAAATCACAATAAAAACAATGTCAATTACGCTCCACCATAGGGGCGTATCACCATGACCATGGTGGTGGTGGGCCACACTTGCTTCGGCTACAAATAAAAATGGAGTAGCCAGACAGTGGATTAAACACAAGCTGCTTGCGCTGGCTCCTAAAAGGTCAAACTTGCGCTGACCTCGTATAGATTGGAAATCAAACATATTTTTTATAAAATTCGGATAATTAATTATTTATTTCTTGGACCAAACAACCATTGAGCAACTTTTCCAGTGCTTCACGTGGCAAGTTTTTACCAATAAACACCAACACACTTTGCTTTGATTCCTCAGCTTCCCAAGCCCTTCTTTCTTCAAAATCAATACGCCTCCCCACCGATTGTATCACGTGTTGTTGGTCAGAACCTTCTATCCACACAAAGCCTTTCAAACGATACAAATCTCTGGCCTGAAGAGTAAGATACACAAAGAGTTGTCGGTCTAAAACTACTTGGTCAAAAGGTTTGTCAAAAACAAATGTTTGAGAATTTATCTCCTCAGTGTGTTTATGGTGATGATGCGAATGGGGCTTTTTTACGGGGAAATTCTTTTCGTCTTCCTCAAGGGTAATTGGCTTCTTTTGAGCAAATAATTCCTCAAGTTTGGTATTTTGCTGCATCAAGTCGGTCTCTGGAAATTCATTTTTATTCCCTAATACAATCTGAGCCAACGGATTTAGCTTTTGCATTTTCTCCTGTAACAACTCCAAGTGCTGTTCACTTACCAAATCGCTTTTGTTGAGCAATAACACATCACTAAACGTAACCTGCTTGATGGCTTCCTCAGTGCTTTCTATGTGTTGCTCTATGAGTTCTGCATCTACCAGGCAAATAATTCCTCTGAGCGGAAAATGCTCTTTGATTAAGGGATGTGCTACAAATGGCTGGGCTAGTCCAGTAGGGTCAGCTACCCCAGTGGCCTCAATAATGATTTCGTCAAACGCTTCTCTTCGATCAAAAAGGTCGTTCAGAATATCGTATAAATTATCGTTGAGTGTACAGCAAAGACAGCCATTATTGAGCTCTACTATGGTATCATCAGGACGCAAAATGAGTTCGCTATCAATGCCTTGTTCTCCAAACTCATTCTCAATGATGGCATAACGAGTGTCCGCATTTTTCTCAATTAAATGATTGAGAAAGGTGGTTTTTCCGGCCCCCAAAAAACCAGTAAGTATGGTGATGGGTTTTCGTGATATATTCATTTTTTTAACTTTTAAAGCGTGCCAAATCTTTCTTTTTACTCATCCACTGTGCTGCATTACTTCATACACCCCACACCTGCAACAGTATTACAAATATAACGGGTCTATCTATGAATTCAATCCTGTTGCTCTAGATTTATCATACTGGGGACTTCAAGCATTTAGACAAGTACACTAATGCCCACTCATTAAAGATTTGAAGTATGTCCTATTTTTTTCTTGTATTCAGAAGGCGTTAACCCCGTATGTTTTTTAAAGATTCTATTAAACGAAGCTTTGGAATGAAAACCTGCATCATAAGCAATGGAGATCAATTTCAAGTATTGATTTTCTTCTTGTTGTAATTTTTCTTTAAATGCATTTACCTTACAGCTGTTAATGTAATCCGAAAAACTGGTGTTGAGTTCTGTGTTCAATAAGATGGAAAGCTTCTTACTTGTGATACCCATTTGTTGGGCAACCACCGCCAGCGAAATATTCAACTCTTTGTAAAACTCCTCATTCACCACAATGTCATGAAGTTGTGCTTTGAGAGATTCCACTTCGCCTGCGTCTTTAAAAAACTTTTCCCGCTTCTCACTACTCGTCTTATCGTAGGGCGGTTGGATTTCTTTCTCTTGTGCTACGATGACCGTTGCTTGTTTCAAAACATCTACATCAATCAGTCGTTCTTTTCGCCGTTTCACATATTTATTGGCATAATACCCTACCACCAATAATACCAACAATAGCGTAATAGCACTCGTTTTGAACCACCCAGTTTGCCACCAGGCAGGACGAATAATGATCACCATCTGAGCTTCTTTCTTATTCCATAAACCATCATTGTTACTGGCTTTGATGCGTAACTTATACGTCCCAGCGGGCAAGTTGGTATAGGTTACCTGACGCTGGTGTCCTACATTGCGCCAACTCTGGTCAAGGTTTTCCATCAAAATCGCGTAGGTGTTTTTATCAGGTAAGATGTAGTTCAAAGCGGCAAACTTAAAGGAGAATACATTTTGCTCATGAGAAAGCGTGATTGTATCAGTCGTCCAAATAGGGCGTTGAAGCAGCCCATTTTTAGAAACAGGTACAGATTGATTGGTAAGCTGAAAGTCAGTAAACAATACGGGTGGTAAGTAAGTATTGGGTTTTACTTCTTGAGGGTAAAACAAGTTAAATCCATTGGTTCCGCCCATCAACATTGCCCCATCCCTAGTCAACAGGCCACTATTGGTCGCAAACTCATTTCCCTGTAAACCATCCTGTTGATCAAAACTTTTGAAGACCGCTCGTTTTTTGTCAAAACGACTCAAGCCTTTACTGCTACTCAACCACAAAAAACCTTGACGATCCTCTATTATTTTGTGAATAATGTTATTGGGTAACCCTTGTTCTATAGTATAATGTTTAAAATGTACCGTGCCTTTTTTGTATAATTCCCGTAAGTCAAGTTTGTTTAACCCATGACGAGTACCTATCCATAATACTTGCTCAGCATCCAGGTGCAAGGCCAAAACATGGTGATTACTGATGCTTGCCGAGTCGGCAGGTAAATGCAAAAAATTTCTGAATACCTTCCGTCTTTGGTCAAATCTGCTCAAACCTCGGCGAGTCGCCAACCATAAATAACCTTGGTGATCCTTGACCATTGCAATTATTGTATTGTGGCTTATTTTGGTACCGTTTACCATGTCTTGCATCCGGTATATCTTCGTGACTTTTTTGCGCTTTTTACTGAACTTAAACAAACCAAATCCTCGAGAACCTATCCATAAGTCATCGGGTTGGTCTATATCTTGATACAACACCCCAATGCTTGGGACTCGTAGCCCCCTTTTTTCATAAAACGGGTGGTCTTCAAACTTGTTAGTTTGAGGGTCATAATGCACCAAACCCTGACCGTTGGTGCCTATCCAAATGCTTCCATCTACATCGGTCAAAAGGTTATTTACATTGCCTGCAACAAGGTTTTGCTGCGATTTAGCATCAGATTTAAAAATCTTCATGGTCTGATCTTGCCGATTGAATCGAGTCAACCCTACATTGCCTCCCTTGGTGCCTATCCATACATTGCCCTTTTTGTCTTCACAAAATGAACTCACCTGGCTTATATTTTTCTCAATAGGAGCATAATACGCAAAATTTTGAAGGTAAGGATTGAAAAAACCAATCCCTTTTTTGTAGGAGCAAAGCCAAAGGGTTCCAGCTTGGTCCTCAAAAATCTTCTGAATATTATTTCCAGCTATTTTTCTATGGTTTTGAGGATCTGAATGATATAAAATGAATTGATTTTTGGCTGGGTTAAATTGATAAAATCCTTTTTGGGTACCTACCCAGTAAGTTCCAGTTTTATCCTGATGCAAACTCATCACTCCATTGGTGGTCAAAGCACTATTTCCGGTATGCCACCGTTGTACCACTTGTTCGCTCCGGGTGTCAAATTTGATCAACCCCGACCCCAAAGTACACAACCATATAATGGATGGATCGAATCGGTCCCGGATGATGTTATAAATTTCGCCACCTCCATATTTGACTGGATCTATACTGAAATATTTGGTAGCAACCTTCTTCTGAATATCAAAATAGGTAAGACCCGCCCGAGTACCAATCCAAAAACCCTTGTCCTTTTCGGGTTCCAAGGCAAAGGTACTCAGCGAACAGCTGTAATCGACTGCTTGAAACCGGGTAAACTGTTGCGTAGCAGGATCAAGATAACCAAATAGTTTGGTATCATGTAACCCCAACCAAATTCTTCCTTGCTTGTCTTCACAAATCGCCCGAACATCATTACTCCAAATTCCAGTGGTATCATTTTTATGATGTTGATACCGCACAAAAGTTTCGGTCTTGGGGTCAAACCGATTCAATCCTCCTCCAAAAGTACCCACCCACAAGTAACCCTGCCGATCCTCATGCAACGATATCACATAATTATCGCTCAAGCTGTTTTTATTGTTCAGATCATTTTGGTATATCTTAAATTCATAGCCATCGTAGCGATTGAGACCGCCCTCGGTACCAATCCATAAAAAACCCATTCGATCTTGGATAATACAATTCACCGTATTGTGTGCCAACCCTTGGACTGAGGTGATATTAGAGAAGTTGATTTGCTGAGCAAAGGCCTGACTCATAAATAGCATAGTGGAAGTCATGAAGCTACCACACATCCGTAAAAAATGCTTCATAAATAACAGTTCGGGGTTAGTTTAGTTTAAGAAATATGTATGCACTAACTTGTATATATAGTATAGTATTCAAAGGTTCTGACAATCAATCATCCGGTGAGCGAGCCTGAATCATCAACTTGAAGCAATCTCTAAACATTGACAAAGATACCTAATTTTTGACTGCAAGGTTAGCAAATAAATTTCAGGTTATGAAGTATCGATGCTACCTACGCATTACTTTTTGTCTCAAGACAAATTGTATAACAAACACCACTATGAATACTAGAAAAAGCAGCATTTATGGAGAAAATTTAAAAAATTTTCTAACTAATGACCTGATTTTTCACCTAAATAATGGAGGTTTTGAATGGCAAAATATCGAAACGAGTAAGAGAATAGGAGTGTTTCAGTTGGTAATATTTTTTTATACGAATCGTAGGATGGGTAATTGAGGTTGGTATTTACAACGTTCCAATTTCTTTAATTCAATGATCCCAACTAAAGATATTTTGTAAAAAGAAACCTGGGTTTTAAATGGCCTAAGGCCAGAAAAAGAGCCAAATAGCAGAAAAAATAAAAATTTTATCGACTTTTTTCTCCTTTACTTACATCAATCGATGTATATGAATATAATAAGCTATATTTATACAAACAGTCAGGCATTGTATTATTCAATCATCAATCTATGAAATCCATTCTTGGACCTCCCTCATTGTTAGGGTGGTTATTCTTCTCAATCTGGCTGGGTGCCCACCATACCGCCCAAGCCCAAAATCGTCCGGTACAAGCCACTATGGTATTTGTGCCTCCGTATTCTTTGTCGCTGAGCGATTACACCTCCTCTGGGGCTCAGAAATTACAATTGAATCTTTTTTTAAGAGATGCGGGCAGCCCCTTGCGTCCGGTCAAATTGCGTTGGACCATTGAAGGGGCGGGCGTGACAATTCGAACCAAAGAAGCCTTCATCAGATCAAATCAGGCCCGTCCAATCAACTTGATACCGGGCGTGATGACCACTTTGAATGGTGTAAATGAAAATTTCCGACAATATTTCAACCCGGCCAATTTGGAAGTGCTGGGTTTGGACCGAAATGCATTTTTGAGAACCAAGCGTTTAAATTCTGGCATCTACCGATGGAAGGTAGAAGTACTAGACTACAATCTACTCGTGCCTTTGAATAACCCTCAGTTAAGCCAGCAATCTATCTGGATGATACTGAAAAATCCACCTATAGTGAATTTACCTCAGCAAAACCAAAAACTACCCGCCACCAATTACGGAGTGCAAAATGTGATCT
>CALDJV010000705.1 GCA_937899305.1 uncultured Cytophagaceae bacterium | reverse complement strand
GTAGAAACCATGCGTTCTCAGATTAAGCCTCAAGCCCCCAAACCGAAACTCAAGTTAGAAGAAGAGTTTACCGAAAGAGAGCGAGAAGTACTTACTTTGTTGTGTCAGCAATTTACCGCCAAAGAAATCGCTGAGAAGTTGTTTGTGTCCAAACGTACGGTAGAAAGCCATAAAGACAATCTATTTGCCAAAACTGGGGCGCGCAATTTAGCCGGGTTGGTGATTTACGCCATTCAAAATCAGTTGGTAAACCAAGCCGATTTGCCGATGTTTCATTAAAATTTGATGCATTCTGAAGCGGATATTAAAAATCCCGCTTGTTACATCATACACTGTCGAGTTCATCACTCAATCTATGATGTAGGCAAGCGGGATCCATTATTTTTGGAGGGCAGGTATACTTACCAATAAAGGAAAAGGTGGGTGAGGTACTTCGTGTTTTGCGAGCTGGGGTGACAAAGGCGTTTCTGCGGGTACAACCAACAAGCGACAAATATCGTCTTGGGCTTGACTTAAGCCTGATATTTTGGTTCCTAGTACTACATTTTGTGCCTTGGTAATGCGGGCATCTTGCCTATTGAGTATCGAATAACGATCAAAATTGACTGGAACCTCGGTAGCGGGACTCCAGCTCTTGAAATCGGATGACTGGGTAGTATACAATTTTCCTTCAGTGCTAATGAAAGCCATCCAAACTACTTTTTGCCCGGCACTGATGGCAATGTTGCCATGTAATTCAATTGGGTTTTTGTTGCTATCTACTGGGGCAAAAGCAGTGGGCTGATTCGCAGTCCAAGATTGAGGATCGTCAGCTTTTTTGCTCATCAATAATCCTATTTTCTGGACGACAGGGCCATTACCTTTATCGTTGTTTTCATTGGGAGTTGTTTGCTTACTGGTTTTTGCTGCATTTTTGTTATTGGCCTGATTTTTACCTTGATCATTGTCAGTTTTGGTTTTTGTTTTGACTTGGGTAGTTTCTTCGTACAAATAAGCAATACAAAGGTGGCCATTAAAATAAGTCGAGACCGGATCGGTAAGCGAAGTGTGGGGCAGTTCAATTTCTACTGGAACCGCCTGTTCGTTGAGTTTCAGAGGAGCAGCATAAGTCACTACGCGCAGGGCAGGTTTTAGGTTTGGACTTCGCATAAATGCAATGAGGAATAGGTTTTGCAAAATGCCCTGATCACTACACTGAGTGGCTACCGATACTGCTGAAATTACCTTGACTGCAGGTGGATCTCGAGGAATTACTTTTTCTACTATTTGCAAAAAACCTCCTCCCCAATTGCGTGATTCAGTGGGTGTTTCGTTGTGTACATAAAACAGGTTCTGATTGTCTTCGCCCTTATAAAAGATATATAGTTTGCTAGAAATCAGTGATTTACTGGTTTTGAAAGAAGGCTCAGTTACTACAGTAGTGGCCAATGCCTCCGACGAATATACAACGCCTTCTATAGGATGGGTTCTCCATTTACCCTGATAATTGGGATAAGCCAAGGTAATGTGGGTGTCGTTTTTCTTATCGGTGAAGGTGACATACAATTGATTGTTTAAAAAGACCGCTGATGGGGTATCGTCAGTGTAGGCACCTTCTATGGGCTCAAATTGAATGTGATTACTCATAAGGATTTTTTTTTTAGAAGTTACAGTATATTGGATCTGCCAATAGCGCAAGACATTCCTTATGGATAGGAGCGAATTGTTAGTTAGATAAGGAATGAAAAGAAAAAGTTTAGAATAATATCTAAACCTTTTCTTCTTGAATTGACTCCACTAGTAGTATCTATCCGATACTTTACATGATCACAAATTTTCCGGCATTGGGTTCGTACTTTAAGGTTTGTTTGGTAGTACTTCCAGTAAACTGTACCGGTACCCAGTTGTCAAACACCTCTGTAATGACCGTACCTTGAGTAAACTTGGCCTGCAACCATACAAACACGGTTACAATGGGTTGGAAGGTAACATCAAAGTTGGCAGGTACAATCGCTGCATTGATGGGAGAAGGATCAATGTTTTTTCCTTGCACAGTTGCTTTTTGTTCCAAACCAAAAGTCAAAGCTGGGTATTGCGCATAAGGCATTTGGTTTTCAACCGCAAACACGCCCTTGCCCGGCTTTTGCCCTGACTTAGCCACGTTAAAAGTAGCTGAAGAATCAAAGGTGTAGTTGGTACCATCGGTAGCTGGAAATACATCGCTGATCTTGGAAATGACGGTGCCATGCCCCATATTGGATTGGTTGGAAGCATAAATACCGTAGTTTTCTACCCACTGTACCTTGTTGGCTTCAAATGGATCGAAGGTAAGCCAAATGGCCGAAGGAGGTCCAGGACCTACTGGTTTGGCGATGGTAATATCTAAGCCAGCTGCACGCAAAATTGGTAACTCTTCGTCCCCGATGATAATGTCTAACTCGTAATTCATTGTTTTATTTAATTTTAGATTGGTCTACTCTATTTAGGATTGGGCTTTTCGACGCTCGCCCGAAAAATGAAAGCGCTTAACTCATTTGACGATGTAAAATTGGGCAATTGTATACCCGAATCCTCCCGTACAATTACCACTTCGAGCCGATTGGGTATTTTTTACCGCACCAAAAAAGTCCGTGTAATTATTGAAATTGTATGGTGTTTTTGAAGACTTGGGGGACAAGAATAAATTCCCTTGTGTTCTGGTGATAGGTCAACGATTGTTGAGTAATGCCTTTCGGAAAAGAAATCAACAACCATTCACTGATTTTACTTTGCTTGAGGTCAGTAATGCGGATATATCTTTTAATGGTTGTACGTGTTTGAATCAATTGGGTAAAAGTACCCAATTCGGCAAAATGGGTGTTTCTCTGGTTGTAGCCTTTCGCAATTTATCCGATTTTTGAGCTGAAAAACCTACCAACAAATTGCCTGTAAACCCATTATCAAGAGAATCGAACTATCCAATGGGTGATCATTACGTTTTTCTAACTCCTAAAAAAACTCAGGAGAATATTATATCCTTTGGAGTGATTGTTTTTGCCTAGAATAATCACCATTTTTATCTATAGGAAATGCCGCGTTTTTAATGTTTCGTTTTTGGGATTTGCTGTCTACGCTTTGTCTACGAATGTGTCTACGCTTTGTCTACATACATTTGTTGCTAGTTTGACCTATATTAAGTTTTTTTAGAATACAATTTAAAAGTAGGTTTATTAGCATTAGTGAGCGGCAAGCATTTTGATTAAGAGGCATATTGCCCAAAAAATC
>CALDJV010000704.1 GCA_937899305.1 uncultured Cytophagaceae bacterium | reverse complement strand
TATCTAATGAAGTGATTGAGTTTGTAGCCCGATCTAAGCGTTTTGTACCACATTTTCATATTCCCTTGCAGTCAGGCTCTAACAAGATACTGAAGGCCATGCGTCGTCGCTATGTCCGAGAGCTCTACGTTGATAGGGTGCGCAAGATCAAAGAATTGATGCCACACTGTTGCATTGGGGTAGATGTAATTGTTGGATTTCCGGGTGAAACAGAGGAAGACTTTTTAGATACTTATAATTTTCTGAACGAGCTGGACATTTCTTATTTGCACGTATTTACTTATTCTGAAAGAGCCAATACCCACGCCTTGGACATCAAACCAGTGGTGCCCAAAGCCGAGCGCGCCAAGCGCTCTAAAATGTTGCATATTTTGTCGGACAAGAAACGACGTTATTTTTACGAGCAGCAATTAGGTAAAGAATTTACGGTGTTGTTTGAGAAGGACATCGAGGATGGACAAATGGAAGGGTTCACCGAAAATTACGTACGGGTAACCGCCAAATATGATCCACTGCTCATCAATGAATTGAAAAAGGTCCGTTTAAGCAAAATCAACGAAAAAATGTTGGCAGAGGTAGAGGATGTGGTGGAATACGTGACCCATCAATAGTTTTTATTTAGTTGGTAGTTTTCTTTAGTCTAGTCCACAGTTTTTTTAGTTAGGAGTTGGTAGTCAGTAGTTGGGAGTTTTTTTCTTTCAAGTCCATAGTTTTACGTCGCCTCGCGCAGCCATTTAACAATGCAACAATAAGCGAAGCGGAACAATAGAACAATGCAACCATAAGCCGAAGGCGAAACAATAGAGCCATTTAACAATAGAACAATACCATTGACAAAAAAAAATCCTGGAGCATCACTCCAGGATTTTGTTAGTGTATTATTTCACAAATGTTATAAATTCTCAAAAACACATTTACATTACGTATAACTTTTCTTTGTTTCTTTCTGACGTATTTTTTGTGAGGTATTTACCAGTTTACATTCGTTTGTTCTGGAACAATTCCCCTTTTATTTTTTCTTATTGGCTCCTAAATTAAAGGACAGTGAAAAACGCAAGGTTTCGGCCAATGGGTTGGCTTGGTCGGTTGCCAACAAATACGCTACGTCTAAGCCAAACTGACTGTACTTTACGCCTGCTCCCAACGAAAAGTATCTTCGTCCCCCCTTGTCGAGGCTTTCGCTAAAGTATCCGGCACGAGCCGCAAAAGTGTCACGGTACCAGTATTCTATCCCGGTAGACCATATAAATTCTTTCAACTCTTCTGAAAAACCATCGGGAGCATCGCTAAATGAACCAAAGATACCGTTCAAAAGCGTTTTTTCTCGGGGGTCGGTCCCTTTGATGATGTTTCCGTTGGCATCTACTTGAGGAGGAGTAGGTACCATTAATTTGCTTATGTCAGCGGCCCAAGTAATTTTTTGAAATTCGTCAATCTCTACCGTCAAGGCAGTACCAAAACGAAGGTTCGTAGGGATAAAATCTTGAGTATTGTTATTGATGTAGCTTATTTTTGGGCCAATGTTAGAAATGTTAGCGCCGAAATTCCACTTGGCATCACGCCCAGCAATGTACATTGGTTTAGAATAGAAAACCGCAATGTCGGCGGCCACCGTATTTCCTGCTTTGGCAACTTGTTGATTATTTAAAGCAATGCCTCCTGTAATGTTAGAGTGAATGTATCGTCCTGATACGGCTACTCCTAGATTTTCTGACAATTTACGAGAGTAAGTCAAAGACACTGCCAGCTCTCGGGGAACATGGTTTCCGGTAATTTGCCCCGATTCATCGGTAAAAGTAATGTCTCCCAGGTTAAAATAGCGTACCCCCATTCCAAAGGCTTGCTTTTCGTCTAGTTTGTAATAACCTGATAAGTAAGAAATAGACATATCGTTCACCAATTTACTCAACCAAGGAGTAAAAGAAAGTGACGCACCTATGTTAGATTCGTTGAATACCAACTTGGCGGGGTTCCAAAAAGTAGCGTTTGCAGTAGGGTCCGTTGCTACTCCTACATCGCCCATACCTGCCGCGCGGGCATCTGGAGTAATATTCAAAAAGGGCACTGCGGTAGACACAGGACGAGAACTCGCATCTTGGCCACTCAAAGTGGTTTGGGCCATCCCTCGATAAGCAAAGGATGTAAATAAGATAAGCAACGTAAAAAGCGTGTATTTTTTCATGACTTCAATTATTTGTGAAATGTTGATACTTAGTAATTCGTGAAAATAAAGTTTCGTTTTGACTTCAAGTTGAGGATTTGTCTTTGGTCCACAGTCCATAGTCCACAGACAAATATTTTTGATCAACGAAATGGTTGTTTCCAACTTGTGAAATCAAAAGATCTTGTCTATCATTCCTTAATACTACAGGGTTTAAATAAGAAAGATAAGTATCTTTTGTTTTCTGTAGGGGTATTACCGGATGGCATCAAAAAAAATGGAGAATAGGAGGAAAAAAAAAGCGCTTTTTTTTATAAAAACATCAAAATATATTTATAAAACACTCATTAACAGTTGATTAAACAAATAAATCAGAATTCACTTTTTTACCCAAATTTTCATTTTATTGGTAGCGCTTCATTGGTTATCATACCCAATCCCCCTCTAAGTAACGCATTCGCAATAACTGTCCGATTTAGTTTGATCCCTCTTCACAAAAATCTCGACACTTATTTTGAAAGCGTCACTAAGCAAGCAACAAATAAGGTCAAGCCTTTGATTTTGCTACTAATAATGATACATTGAGTGTCTTTGATTGAACCTGTAATTCTGAAAGCCATGAAAACCCTTATAGGAAGAAAAGATAAAGCCGACTTTCCTGAATTATCGCTTACCAACCTCAATGTAAAAATTGATACTGGTACCTATGTTTCAAGTATTCATTGTCATGACTTTCAAGAATTGACAGAAGATGGAGAGGTGTATATTGAGTTTTGTTTGCTGAACCCTACTCATCCTAAACACAGTGGCCAACGGATCAAAACCACCCAATTCGAAAAAAAGGCCATCAAAAATGCCCAAGGCGAATTACAAGAAAGCATCATTCTTAAAACCATTGTGGTCATTTTTGGTCAAGAACATCTCATAGACATCGTATTGCGCCCTCCTACCAACTCTAAGTATCCCGTGTTATTGGGGCGAAAATTTCTCAGCAATAGATTTATGGTAGATACCGCCGAACGAGACTTGTCTTTCAAGCGTAAGCAAAATTATCGTTCTCGCAAAAGGTCCTTGCGCTAAG
>CALDJV010000703.1 GCA_937899305.1 uncultured Cytophagaceae bacterium | reverse complement strand
AAGTGTTAGCTAATTAATATTTTTTAGAAACACACGTGCGGAAAGTCGGGTTTAAAAAAGTTTTATTCTTCTTATTGATTACCCTTATCTGTCCGCTATGGGTAATGGCTCAAAAAACTATCCATGTTTATTCCAAAGAGATTCCTTGGAAAAACCAAGCGGTGACCGTTGATGAAAACAAAACCTATTCTATTCAAACGGCTATAAACAAAGCAAACGAAAAAGATGTAGTGGTTGTACATGAAGGAATCTATCGTGAAACCATTGTTGTCAAAAGCGGCGTTTCCATTCGAAATTTCAAAACTGATTATGTGTTGGTAACTGGAACGGAAGTGGTAAAAGGCTGGAAAAAGGCCAAAAATATGCCTGCCAGGGTAATGGAAGCTGATGTTTCGAGGCTAAATATTGAACCAAAATATACCCAGCTTTTTGCCAATGGAAAATCAGAAATGATGGCACGACACCCTAACAACACCATTGGCAAAATGATGCAGCCTTTACGTGCCAATAGTGGTTATGCCTTGTTGGGAGATATCTACAAAAATGCAGGCGAAAATGCCAATGGTTATGCAACCCTTATGAAAACAAACCTGCCCAAAGTAAATCTGAAAGGTGGTATATTTCGGGGGTTAATAGGCAAAAATCGCCACAATGTTTTTGGCAAAATTTCAAAGAATACAGGAAATAGCGTCAC
The DNA here is from genome assembly GCA_937899305.1 of uncultured Cytophagaceae bacterium. Classification (GTDB taxonomy): domain Bacteria; phylum Bacteroidota; class Bacteroidia; order Cytophagales; family Microscillaceae; genus Microscilla. Next base: position 2,566 of record CALDJV010000703.1, on the reverse strand, counting down.
ATTCAAAGGTATTAATGAAGGGTATTGGAAAGGTAAGGGTAGTGAAAATGCCATTGACAAAAGTTTCCATAAATTCGGCTGGGGATTTGTATTGCATAAAAATCTACTGGATACTCCAGGAGAGTGGTTTGTAGATCAAAACAAGGTATATTACATGCCTCAGGTTGGTCAATCTATCAATAACGTACGGGTTGAGGTACAAGTAAGAAAGAAAGTATTGATCCTCAACAATACCAATAAGGTTTCTATCCAGGGAATCAACTTTGTAGCTGGAAATGTAGATATGAGAAACACCTCAAAGGCTACCATCGCGAATTGCTCTATACGTTATTTACAGCCTTTTTGGATTCCAAATGGTTACGGCCAAGCTCAGACTGATCAAACCGGAGTTTACCTGTTGAACAGTTCTAATAACACCTTTAAAAATGTGTATGCTGCTCATTCTTGGGGAAATGTTTTTGCCATGAAAAATGGAGAAAAGAACCGTTTTGAAAACTGTGTCATTACAGACTTTGGCTGGATTGGTATTTTTACTTCTGGGATTCATATCAATGAAAGTGACAACACCAACATAGAGCACTGTACGTTTGGCGACGCAGGTAGATTTCACGTAAGAGTAGATGGGGGCGATGCCAAGGTAAATATCTTAGATTCTGACTTTTATGGAGCCATGAAAATGGGCGAGGATGCGGGTCCTTTGGAGGTAACCAGTACAGGTCACATTGGAACATTGAGCCTCAAAGGTGGAGTCATTGCCTACAACAAAGTACACGATATCACTGGTATTCCGGTATCTGCGGGTCCCTACTACAACAAACAAAAGGTAACCGCTTTTTATCTGGAAGATACCGAAGATTATACTGCTCATCACAACTTGATTTATAACATCAAGGCCAATAACTACAGCGGACCACATGAAGTAGAGCGTAGTGGCGATTTTTTGTACTTAGGGCCACGCTACAACGCGATGCACAAGCCAGTGAAATACCTTAACAACACCATTTGGAATGTAGATAATAACATTACCATTTGGTCGATAGAGATTGAAAACTGGAAACAGTTAGGATTGAAAGAAACTCATAAGGCAGGGATTATGAAAAAAGGGCACTTTATCAATAATGTTTTTATGCAAGGTTCTGATTATGTAATAAATCCACAGAAGAAAAGTCTTACTGCCACAGGTAAGACTATAAAGGACTTCAATAACGGCTCTCGAAAATTCACCACCACTGATTTTGATGGATTCGTGAAACACTGTAAAACATTGGATTATCGCTTACATCCAAAAACCAATACATTTATTCCGCTTGACAAAGGCGTCAAAAACTTCGTGAATATAGCCAAGGGTAATTTTAACTTACGAGGGACCTCAGACGCTAAGAAATCAGGAACAAAACTAGCGATCAACAGTTCAGATAAACCAGATCGTGGTGCTTTTGAAGGTGGTAATCGAGTATCCAAAGCAGGGGCAAGTTTGGCGAGACCTCGTTTTCGTGAAATAACTCGAAACACTCAATCCAATAGTCGAACTACCAATACACAATTCGAGCCCACTTCTGTACAATCGTTGATTGCTTATCCAAATCCTGTATCTAATGTGCTTCACATTAGAGCAAGTAGAGCCTTCCCACAAGAAATTTCTTTTGTGATGGTGAATAAAAGTACGGGACAAAAAGTAATGGAAAAAACCTTGTATAATCAAGGAATTGAAATATCATTGGATGTATCGGCTTTACCAACCGGAGTATACGTCTTGAAATTTAGTGATGGAAGCTATCAAGAGGTCAATATTTTGAAAAAATAGAGACGGAACTGAAGAAAAAGAGGCCAGAAGGCCTCTTTTTTCGGTTTACGATAGTGTCTTCATTCAAGTAGGTTAAAATTTGATTTCCCTTAGAAAAGTCTAAGAACCAGGGAGGCAAAGACAATAAATAGCATCTATCCATTTTGCATTACCAAGTATTTTCTAAGTCGTCTTTAGTAAACTGATGGTTACGCTCTACATACATTGTTTTTTCACTTTGCTTTAATTGTATCGGGCGATTTTTGCGCATACGAGCCAGCCAAGCCAGTGGGGTTAAAAAAACAAAAAATAAAACTGATAATAAGATTTTGGAGTTGATCCAGCCCAGTACTTCTGCCAGTTTAAACCAGGCCCATACGATGCCATCACCAACAATAGGAATCATAAGTGAAATGACTCCTATCCCAATGGCAATGTAGAGCAATAGTGGGAGCTTGAACACCAAAAATAAAATACTCAGCCCAAGTACAATGACCAACAGTGCTTTGAGCTTATCGATTTCGGTAATTTTCATTGAAAATCAGAAATTAGAATAAAGTATAAATAAAGGGGGCTACTGCCGAACCACCACCAAATACCAACAACAATCCAAGTAAAAGCAACATAAAAATCAGTGGAGCCAACCAATACTTTTTTCTACCTCCCAAAAACCGAAATAAATCTTTTAGAAACTGCATATTATTTTGTTTGTTTTACCTATCTACATAAGGTACATTTTATTTTTAAAATACGTTGGTTTACCTCGAAAAAATAGTTACTTAG
>CALDJV010000702.1 GCA_937899305.1 uncultured Cytophagaceae bacterium | reverse complement strand
TTATACAAATTAGAAACATAAATTGGGAAACTTATTTTTGTTTCATCCCTTAGAGTTACTGAAGGGAGCAAGCAAGAGAATTTATGATATAGGCAACTATGCTTCGGCCAAGGTAGCGCTTACCAATTACAACAATCAACAAGCGTTTAATCAATTTTTGAAGACCAATACAGGTACCAACGCGGGAGAGCAACCCTCTTGTTTGGCTACCGACATTGAGTTCAATCAAATCTTCAGTCAGATCCGAAAATCCCATTTTCGAGCGGATAAATTGAGAAAAGCAAAAACCATTTTCCAAATTAAAAAGAAATGTTTTAGTGTCGCCCAGCTCAGAAAAGTAATCGGGGAGTTGACTTTCGATCAGCTAGAGTTTGCGAAATTTGCGTACGACTATGCCCACAAGCCCAAAGATCACTATTTGCTGGAAAGTAGCATACGATCTTATTTTGATAAGCAAAAGTTTATAAAGTTCTTAGGAAGTAAGAACAAGTAATGGACATTACGTAGTGATCTTAAAATGCTATTTATCAAATACTTAGGCCTGATGGATTTTCAAAACCTGTCAGGCTTGACTTTCCAGGAGTCTAAAATATATTTGGCAAATGTTCCTTAGCAATTGATCCATTACAGACCTTTAACGATAAGTAGTTCGTTATATTAGAAGTCGAGATGACCTGATAAACTAAACCTATCAAATACAATGATGAAGTACCTATTTTTGTTATTAATAATTACGAACCTGATAGGGCAACAAGCAGGATTTGCCCAAACCGATTCCCTAAAATTTCCTGACCTCAATTATCCAGAATACAATGGGTACAATGGAGTGCGAAACTGTGATTTGCCCATGGCTGAAGCGATTTTTATTCCTTTGGCTCGACAGGTATTCAATACTCAAGACGAAGCCCAAAAAATGTTGATTGCAACCGAGGTACTTAAAGATAACTGCTTGTCGGTAGCCCAAATTATGAAATTGGGTAGTTTATTGGGTGATGACAACAATCGGCTCAATTTTCTAAAACAGGCCCATTCTCATGTTTATGATGCGTTGAATTATGGTCAAGCTTCCCAAATATTGGAAAGAGATGATACCACCAATGCTTTTTTGCAATTTGTCCGCAGCCAAAAGAATAACTCAGGAGGAAACAACAATAACAACAACTCGAATAATAATTCCAATAACAATAATTCAAACAACAACAATACCCCTCCTAAAATTACCAACCCTCCTTGTTTGTCACCAATTAGTGAGGCCGAGTACAAAACGATGCGTAGAAAAGTGCGCAATATTTATTCGAATAATATCAAAGAAAGTACCGCTCGACGTTTGTTACAACAGTACCGTTGTCTATCAGTGGTGCAAGTCAAAGGAATATTAAGACAGTTTAATTATGAAGAAACCGCGTTGAGGATCGCCAAGTTTGCTTACAATTATACCGTAGACAAAAAAAATTATATGAGTTTAAAGCGATTTTTTAAATTCCCAAGTAACCGAAACAGTTTCGTATATTTTGTCAATAGTCAGAAATAACGACATTCTGATGACTCCATCTTTCTTGTATTACTACTATGAAAATAGCTACTCAGTCTCTCTTTTATTGCCTGATTTTCAGTGGGCTCACCTCTTGTGCAAATGCACAAAAGCCCAAGGTGAAAATCGAACAAAAAGAAGTCACTCGAATCATATCCATCCTGGCTTCTGATGCAATGATGGGACGAAAAGCAGGCACTGAGGGAGAAAAAAAAGCAGCTGCATTTATCCGCAATGAGTTCAAAAAAGTGGGACTTGAATCTCCTAAAGGACAGGGAATCAAGGATTTTTACCAAACGTTTTCCCACAACAAACAAGAAATGCTCAATGTGATTGGTATTTTACCCGGTAAAAGCAAAAGCGAGGAAACCCGTAATGAAATTGTGGTGTTTTCTGCCCATTACGATCACCTGGGGATTCGTTCAGGAGTCAAAGGTGATTCGATTGCCAATGGAGCCGACGATGATGCTTCGGGAGTAACCGCGGTTATTAGCTTGGCCTATTATTTCAAAGCCCTCAACAACAACCAGCGTACTTTGATGTTTGTGGCCTTTACTGCCGAAGAAATGGGGCTGGTAGGATCTCGTTATTTTGGCAAACAATTCAAAAAAAACGAACTTAAGCAGTTTGTAGCTGGAGTAAACATTGAGATGGTAGGCAAGCCCTCCAGGTTTGGCCGAAAAGGCGCTTTTATTACTGGTTATACGCGTTCTGATTTGGGTAAAATATTACAAAGAAATGCTCAAGGTACTGGATTTACTTTTCACCCTGATCCTTACATTGGCTACAATTTATTCCGACGGTCCGACAATTATGCCTTGGCGAGACATGGCATTCCTGCCCATACGATTTCTTCGGTAGACATTGCCAATGACAAACATTATCATCAGGTGAGCGACGAGGTAAAAACCCTGGATTTGCAAAACCTTACCGAAATGATAAAAGCGGTGGCTTTGGGAGTGAGAGGCATTGTGAGTGGTAAAGATACTCCGAGTAGAGTGAAGGTAAGGTAGGCAGGATTAAAATCAAGGTGTCATCAGGTTACAAAAGGTGAAGTAACATGATCATCACCAACACCACGTACTCTTAAACCAAGGTACGTGGTGTTAAGTAAGTTCCTATTTTTTACTTAAGTATCAGGTATTTTTTCAAGTCATCCTTCAAGATATGCGTTAATTCTTGGGTATTATTTGCGAGGGTTTCCGCAAATACAAATCCGAATATAGGATACTCATCAATGTCTAATTTTCTTACCAGCATTGGATTTTCAAAATGATTTGCTAATTCGGAGTAATTAAATGCCTCAATATCATTAGGGGCAACACCAGTGCTGTTATCCAGAATAACCACACTGTACTTTTTATCTTCTTTGCCTTCAAATATAGTTTCCCAATCAGGACGCTTATTTTCAACAAAGCATTGATACGAGTTGAAACCTAGAGTTACACCCAGTAAATCACCCGTGGTACACCAACCTCCAAACCGCAATGGGTTTATTTCAATAGGTACGATTTTACCCGAGGCATCTATCCTTACTTCTGCGTGTGCGGGAAATTTCTTCAAGTTTAACTGATGGCCAATTTTTCCCAAAAAATCTTCAATATTAGACTGATGTTTGGTAATGATTTCCTTTGAAGTTGTATATACCCGGTCGCTGGTATCCTTACCCGATGAAAACAAATGATGCATCACATTTAACAATACTACTTCTCCCACATCATTGTAATAATAATCTACCGCATACTCCTCTCCTTCAATAAATTCTTCTATGATAAAGTGGTTCGTATTGAGCACATTTGCTGGAAACAAACTGTTGAGCTTCTCCGGTTTCAGTTTGTCTTGGACTTGAGCCCAATCTTGTTCATTGGCCACAATGTGTACCCCAATGCTAAAAAAACCAATGGATGGTTTAATGACCAATGGAAAGGAAAGGTTTTCTGGTGATCGCTTTTGAATGTCTTCCAGTTTTATTTGCTCAAAATAAAAATCAGGAAATAGATGTTTGGTAAACGCTCGGAACTTGACCTTGTCTTTGAATAGATCAATTTGTTTAGATAACTCGTGCTCGCCTAAATGTTGGGTAATCCAGCTTAGTGCATTTTCCGAATTTGAATATATAGGCTCAGTAGGATACTGTTTCAGGATCATCGACGCCTCTTCTTCACTTATCCACTCTAATGCCTGGTCCGAAACTAGTTCCTTGGCTGCTTTGGTAGCAACTACCTTATACCTTTTTTCTTTGATTGTCTGAATCAAAAAATCTGAAACGAATGGTTTGTCTAACAGATACATACCTCACTTTTTAGTTTTGTTAAATTGATGGCAGTTGCAAAGTTGGTCTGTGCTGATATACAGTGAATTGACAATGTATTTAGATTAAAATCGTAAAAATGATTTTGGGTAAATTATCTGGATAATGATTGGCCTAAAATAAAGCTAATCACCAAGTTTTTTAAGTAAATCCGATAGGTATTTTACCCACCATTGCTCTGTAGTATTGAGGTTTGGCTTGGTTTGAAGGCGTTCTATAGTTTGTTCATATACGACCTGAGCTTCAGTGTAACGATGATAGTCTGATAAAAACAGGGCAAATTCAGAACCTATATGAGGGTCATGAGTTATTTTTTCAAATGCCTTACGATAATACTCAAACGCACTTTCATTTTGTTGTTGTTTGTGGACGTACTGAGCCATATCAAACCAATAATAAGCCAATGAGCTAAATTCCCAACCTTGTTGAATTTCGAGGATTTGGGCAGTTTCTAGGGGAATAAACAATACCAGACAGTTTCCGTAACTCTCTTGCCATACGCGAAAACAATCGCCTTTAGCCATCAATAACTCATTGATTGCATCCAAAAAATTGAGTATAAGCATTTCTGAATCGATGCAAAATATCAATTGATGGACTTGACTTTCCCATTCAAAGCTTATCTGTAGCCTTTTGTCACGACCTTGGCAATAACCACATTGCTCGATAGTCAGGTTCTTTGGTTGGAAAATCCCATTCGTGAGTTGACTCAATCTATGAAAAACGGCTGGGTAAAAATGATTACGAAAAGCAGGCTCGTGGCCCAAAACCATAAAATCTTCAATAAACCAAGTACGTTGGGTGTCGTAAGACAATAAAATCTGATCTAAGAATTCATGCTGAGCCAAATCTAATATAGGACCATAGTAATGCTCGATGGATGCATCAAAAATAGAATGGGCAATGGTGTGGGTATCAGTACCCATATTTTGAAAAAAGCCCAATGCTTGAAAGTAGGCTATTCTTGCGATATACCAATGAGGTAATGCTTGCATGTAAGTAACTTAAAACTTTTTGCCCAATTTTCGCTCAATTTTCCACTCTACTGCTTTTTTATTAGTAAATTCTATCAAGTCATAAGGACTTGGTTGGGCTTTCTTTTCTACCAAATGTACTTTTAGATCGGCTTTGATATTGAGTAAGTATACCAACAATTGATCTCGTTCTATATCAGACAAGTTACCACTAATCACCACAAAATCAGGATTATGCAATTGCAACAAGCGTTGAATATCGGTACGTTCAGCGGCCCCTATTACACTACGACCAAACTTCTGTAATTCATGAATCAAGATGTTAATCACAGTAATATTGTGGTCAATAATGAGTATGCGAGGTTCCATAGAATAAGTTTTTAAGGAGTAAAATGATTGTTTTGACTTATGATCTGACCTTTCGCAGGTCAAAAATTTGTTTATTTTTAATAAATACCAGTTGCAGAATTCAGGTTAAAATATGAACAACTAGGTTTCATTAAGCCTTTCATTTTTTTCTACAGCAGGACGATATCCAGTGGATATTGGGCCAGCTAGGAGGGACGGAACGAAACAAAAAATGCCGCGGCTCTAGTCTGTCTAGCTAAACTTG
>CALDJV010000701.1 GCA_937899305.1 uncultured Cytophagaceae bacterium | reverse complement strand
TTCCCGGTAAACAGCACTTTTTCTGACTCTTCATCAATCACACGCCAATAGTACAATCCTTGCACCAACTTGGCAGTGTTCAATTTGGTTTTACCAGAGTTGCTGGGAAAGTTATAAGTATCTAACACCTGTTTGTTGCGATTATTAAATATTTTCACTACGATATTTTTAATGGAAGCATCAGCCGACTTCCATTCAATATCCAATGTGTTTACCACTTTCTTTTGCGGTTTGATAATTTTAAATAATGTTACCTGATGCTCGCTCCGGTTTTGAATCGCCCGAGCATATTTGTCTATGTGCCGTTCCAAAGTCTCATTTACTTCAAAATTGGCCGCTAAATAATCAGAGTGAGTACCTTTACTCGCCTTGGGCTTCACTGCCAATTGTTTTTCCCCAGGCTTTTCAATAACTTCTTTTCCTAAAGACACACTGTGGCTTACGTGAAGCGACCGGGTATCTTTTGAGATACTTGCATTATAGTTCTCCGAATCAAAGTGGGACAACATCAAACTGACCACCACGGTGCCCACCAAGAACAAAATCACTGCCGCTGCATAACGGTTGTTGATTCGCTGTTGCAGAAATACTGGTTTAATGACCGCCCGTTTCTCTTTAGATGCTGCGGGTGCTTGTGCTTTTAACTGGTATTTGCTAGCTGGTTGGGATTTATTAGTTTGCCTGCTGGTAATATCTATATCTTTCAGTAAGACTTTGTCGTCCAAAAATTCGGTAAATGCTGTTATTTTACGATAATCACTTACATCCTGAGCAAATTCCTGATTATTTGCTAACAAGAGATCGAAAGTAGTTTTTTCGGTAGTGGTTAGTTTACCTTCAAAATATTTTTCGATCAACTCAAATTTAGTGTCGTTATCTTTCATTTTACCATTCGTGATTTTTAAATACTCAACGTCGTTTATCTTTCATATTTTTCAGCATTCTTGTCTTTAATTTTTGTGTACACTTGTACTTTGCTGCTGAAGCATTTTGGGAATCGCCAAAACCCATTTCTTGGGCAATATCCTGAAGAGATTTATGTTTATAATAAAAAAGTTTCAATAATTTTTGACAACGGTCACCCAATTGATTCAGGCAAACATCCATCAATTTTCGCTCGTTTTCCCACACATCTTCTTCTTTCTCCTCCTCTACATCTACACTCAAACGAAGGTTTTTCTGGTTTTTTTTCGAGTCGCGATATAGTTTATTTCGGGCAATGGCAAAAAGATAAGACTCCACCGATTGCTCAATATTGTCTAACTTGCCTTGCTCAATATTATGATACAATACCTCTATAGCTTCAGAGTAAGTATCTTCTATTTGCAAAATGTCACACTCTGGGAAACGAGCCTTCATTGTATTTATAAAGCGTCCTTTATGTTGTTGATAAATCGCTTGTAATAAATCCTTGTTTCCCTGTTTTAATTTATCAATGAGTCGCATTATATTTTTCCCCCTTCGTCCTTATGTACATTTTAGATTTCAAATCTATCCCTCTCTTTTCATTTTTTTTGACAAAAAAATACCAGCTATTTCATAAACAGCTGGTAGTCAATAACATAAAAAAATATATTTTTTGAAACAATAATTACAATACTACGTTGGTCTTGAACAATTTAATTGCAATGGCCAGCAATATCACCCCAAAAATGCGCCTCAACACATCAGCTCCTGCTTGTCCTAGTCTACGTTCAATCCAACCCGAGGCCTTCAAAACTACAAAAACAAACAATAGGTTCACTAAGATCCCTATCACGATGTTTATTTGAGAAAACTCGGCCCGTAATGACACAATCGTGGTCATGGTACCAGCTCCGGCAATCAATGGAAACGCCAAAGGAACAATAGAGGTACTTTTGGGATCATCACCTGATTTAAACAAATGAATCCCCAATACCATTTCTACTCCTAGTAAAAACAAAATCAATGCTCCTGCAATGGCAAATGAAGCTGCATCTATCCCAAATAATTTTAAAATAGATTCTCCCAGAAATAAAAATACAAACATGATTATTCCTGCTACCAAGGTAGCTTTTGCTGATTGGATTTCACCTGCTTTTTTCTTCAAATCGATGATAATGGGAATGGAACCCAAGATATCGATTACGGAAAAAAGTACTAAAGAAACCGATAAAACTTCTTTTAAACTTAACATACTTACCTCCTTTTTAAAAAAATGTAAAACAGATAATAGAATTGCCAGCTACTCTCCCTAAAATACAACAAACACAAGGTTTTTCGGGGGTTTCGCTTAGAATCGTGCAAAGGTAAGTGCTTTCACTCAAATAGCAATGAGGGTGTAATAAAAAGCGATCGATTGTGTAGAAGAGCTATCTTACCTCTCGGAGAAAATCTTGCAATAGTACTATTTCTCGGTCAGTGATTGCCGGGAAATTCGCTACCCGAAAAGTGGAGTCTTTCCAGGCACCATACCCATTCCCCAAAACAATGTTTCGTTGTTGGGCTGCCGCCTTTATATGGGCTATTCGATTTAAACTCCCTTTTATCGTCAGTACTGTAGCGGAGCGGGCTTCGGGTTGCGTTACCAAAAGCGTCAAATTGGTCTCTTTTTGCAAAAACTGGTGATAGTCGGCCAATCGTTTTTGAATCATTTTATCAATGGTTCGAATAGGGGGTATTTGCTGCAGAACACGCTTCAACAAATAAATATTGAGGATATTGGGCGTGTAAGTTGTTTGCCAATCTTCCATTTTTTCAATCATAAAAGCCAAACTATTGTAATGTTTTCGAGCATTGAGGACTTTGGCCCGCTCTATGGCTCGGGGGGAACAAATCATGACCGCCATACCAGAGGGCAACCCCAGGCATTTTTGTACCGAGGCATACCACACATCGCCTTGGGTAAAATCCAGGTAAACTCCCCCCAACGAAGAAGTAGCATCTACCCCAATGAGCTTTTCAGGGTGGGCCTGGCGTAACTCACTTATTTGCGTATTGGTAAGAGCGGTACCATTGGAAGTCTCATTGTGGGTAATGGCAATCAATTCTGCATCTGAGGGAATGGTCAGTTGTTCAATGGATAACAAATCGTTTACCCCAAAAACCTTGGTTTGCACCTCAATGTCCAAATTGCGGGTATAGGTGGCCCATTTTTCTCCAAAAGCGCCATTGTATATATGAAAACTCCGCTGCTGTACCAGTGATTGGGCAATGATCTCCCAACATTCGGTAGCCGAAGAAGCATAAAATACCCAATAATCGTTGGGTATGGCCAGTTTTGTTTTCAGCAAGGTAATGGTTTCTTTGGACAGTGCTACAAAAGCCGGACTGCGATGGTTTTGACTAATGATACCTGATGTAACGGCATCGTGGGCATATTGGGCTACTTGAGGATATACTTTGGAGGGTCCGGGGTAAAATGTGATCATGATGGTCAATATTGGCTCACTAATTAAGTTACAAAACAGATTTTGAATACCAAAAGCTCAAAAGAAGTGAATCACAAAGGTAGTGCTATTTTAGAATATTTACCCTCGAGAGTATCAGGCAAGGCTTTAGTTAGTTTATTATTTGGTATTTTGTATTTTTAGTAAAATTTTTTGTGTGCTAATTAAACAAAATACAATATGATTATGAAAAAATACTACATTGTACTCCTACTTGCTGCCTATTGGGCCGGGGGAATACCTACCCAAAGTTTTGCTCAGAAAAATATTCAAAAAAAACTACAGACTCAATTCATTATGGTAAAAAACGGGGGGAAGATAGAACTCCCTGCAGGTACTTTTACCCTTGCAAAGAGTCTGTGGATGGATAATCGCAAAAATGTAAAGATTGTAGGCCAAGGAATAGGGCAAACTATTCTGAGTTTTAAGGGGCAGAAAGCAGGAGCTGAGGGAATTAAAATTACCAATGGACAAAACATTGTCATTGAAGGACTGACAGTGCAAGATACCAAAGGAGACGCGATAAAAGTTCAAAATACCGATGGCATTACTTTCCGAAAAGTAAAAACCGAATGGACCGGAAAGCCTAAAAAAAGCAATGGAGCCTATGGTTTATATCCCGTAATGTGCAAAAATGTACTCATCGAGTATTGCGAAGCCAAAGGGGCTTCCGATGCAGGTATTTATGTAGGGCAATCGCAAGACATCATTGTGCGTTATTCCAAAGCAGCGTTCAATGTAGCAGGTATAGAGATAGAAAATTCGCTCAGGGCCGATGTCTACGAGAATGTAGCTACCAACAATACTGGAGGGATACTCATTTTTGATTTACCAGACTTGGTACAAAAAAAGGGTGGATTTGTTCGGGTATTCAAAAATAAGGTACTGAACAATAACTATAAAAATTTTGCCCCTAAGGGAAACATCGTGGGAAAAGTACCTCCGGGCACTGGGGTGCTTATTTTAGCAACCAACAATGTAGAAGTTTTTAACAATGAGATCATTCATAACCGTACTCTGGGTACTGGAATCATCAGTTATCATATGACTGAAATTCCGATCAAAGACTCAAGCTATTACCCTTATCCTACCAAGATTAACATTCACGACAATGTATACAAACGCCTCCACCGAAAAGCCACCTTCAAAGGCAGGTTTGGAAAGATGTTTTATTTTAAGCTCAAGTTTGGTAAACAGGTTCCTCATATCATTTATGATGGCATTCTGGACGACAAAACCAAAGATACCAATGGGATGCTAACAAAGGAATATGCCATTTGTATTCGGGGCAATCAGGTCAATAGTTCCCCTCTTTTTGCCAATATAGATGCGGGCAATGGCTTCAAAAACATCGTGAAAGACGCCCAAGGGTTTGATTGCTCGCGAGATAAGTTAAACGCAGCTCAAGTAAAACTCAAGTAATGATCGGAGGAGGTAAGATGAGAAAAATATACTTGTTACTGGGGAGCTTGGGGGTATTTTTGGTGACTGTAGCCTATACCTTCAAGCCGGTTTCTATTGTTGATACCAAAAATTATAAGCAAACATTGTCGGAATACGGTTTTTTTGAGGGAAAATTGGCTGACTTAAAACCAGTCAAAGGGGTCATTCCTTATACCTTGAACACTCCTTTGTTTTCTGACTATGCATCCAAGGCTCGATTTGTGAAAATACCCAACGGAAAATCGGCGGTTTATAATGACAAGGAAGTCCTCGATTTTCCGGTAGGCACCATCCTGATCAAAAACTTTTTTTACCCCAAAGATGCCCGAAAACCTCAAAAAGGGCGACAAATGATGGAAACGCGTTTGCTTATTTATGAAAACGATGGCTGGGTAGCATTGCCCTACATTTGGAACGAAGCCCAAACTGAGGCCAATCTGGATGTAGCAGGAGACTCCAAGAAGGTAAGCTGGAGAGATGCCAAAGGCAAGAAACGGAAAATTGAATACCTTATCCCGAATATGAATCAATGCAAAGGATGCCACGAACGAGGAAAGAAAATGGTACCGA
>CALDJV010000700.1 GCA_937899305.1 uncultured Cytophagaceae bacterium | reverse complement strand
CAGCAGGTTTTTTAAATACTGGTCTAGGCCGTTTCGGCTTGGTCTTGGCCTCGTTGGTCGTTTCAGGAGTCGTTTCGGTTTTTTCTTCCAGCTTTTCGGCTTCCTCGGTAGCAGGTTTTTTAAACACAGGTCTTGCCCTTTTCGGCTTGGCCTCGCTGGTAGGTTCAGTATCTTTAGTAATTTCCTTTTTAATTACTGGCCTAGGCCGTTTTGGCTTGGCCTTGGCTTCGTTGGCCGTTTCAGGGGTAGTCTCTGTTCCTTCAGTCTGCTCGGTGGCTGGCTTCTTAAAAGCTGGTCTAGGCCGTTTCGGCTTGGCCTTGGCTTCGTTAGTAGTTTCAGGGGTCGTTTTAGGGGTAGTCTCTGTTCCTTCAGTCTGCTCGGTAGTCGGTTTCTTAAAAGCCGGTCTTGACCTTTTTGGTTTGGCAGTACCTTCTTGAGCTGTTTTTTGTTCTGGGTTTGCCTCGTTGTCTTTTTTGATTACTGGGCGTTTTACCTTGGGTTTGGGTTTTGCTTCCGCGCTTGGTGCGTCAGTGGCCTCAGCTTTAGGCTTTACCTTAGGTTTCATGCGAGGTTTAAAAGCCGTTTTTGGCTTCTCTTCGCTCGTTTCATCGGTTTTGGCCACTGAGGGACGCTTGGCGGCAGGTCTTTTTACTGCAGGTTTGGTTTTTTTGGCTGCATCCATTTGTTTTTTGGTGGCAGCCTTTTCTTCCATGTATTGTTCAAATAAATCTTTCTTTTCTTGAGCCTGTTCAGGGGTAAGGTTCGAGAAATGATAAATCATATCAGTAATATCGACCTCGCTATAGTCATAAGACTTGGTCATAGTGAGGCATTCGGTAGGACACACTGTGGTACACAAGCCACAATAGCAACATTTGGCCATGTCAATGTCAAAAGTAGCTGCATAGAGGCGAATCGGAGAGCCATCCGAAGCATTCCCAATTTGGCCGGTAGCCCGAATGGGTTCTATATCAATGCAGTTGACTGGACAAATTTTGGCGCATTTGTCGCATACAATACAGTCATCCATTTCGTTATGCAAGCGATAACGCCCATTATCGGGTACTGGAATGGCCTCGTAGGGGTATTGAGTGGTAAAAATACCATCTTTGGTGTCGAAATAAGCCGGATTGGCAATAGACACGGTAGGGTTACGTCGCTTACGTGCTTGTATGGCATGTCTAATAGAGAGCTTAAGCCCTACCAAAGAGGTGCGTATGCCTTCCTTTATATTTCCAAAATAACTGCTATTGGCTCCTTTTTTCTTCATTCAATTCACTAGTTTTTTTGCAAACGCAATAGGTCTACTTCAGCGGCAATATAACCAAATGCCGACCAATTGTTGGTTTGTAATACACTTTCGAAAACTGCTTTTGCTTTGGTTTTGTTTGTGTTGTACAAGTACCAATTGCCTACTCCATAACCTTGAGTGGCCAATTGAATTTGTTGATCTCGACTATTTTTTTCTTTTCCTTTTACTTCTAACAAAGTTTCGGGTTGAATGGCTCCCTGGTACATCATTAACCTCTTGTGATAAGCATCACTCTCGATCAATTTCATGTCGGGGTGAATGGCGTTCAATACTTCTTTGGCTTTGTTTTTTGCCCCTTGGCGGCGGTAAGCCATATACAGCCAATCACTGGTACTGCATTTGGTGTCGTCGTTATTTGCAAACTTCATACATTCCAAATAAGCTTCAATGGCCTGGTCGTATTGCCCCTTCAGGTAATGGGCTAGTCCTAGATGATACCAAATATTGAATTGAGTAGTTGTCAATGGTTGATTCAGTTTGTTGGGCATACCATCTGGTTCTATGCTTACTTGAGTTCCTTTAGCCAATTGGGCGGCCTGAGTAAAATCCGCAATGGCTTGGTCAAATTGGCGTACCGAAATATAACGATGGCCCCGGTGGCGATACAGTTTATAAGATTTAGGAAATTTTTTGAGGGCTTGGGCATACACCTCCAAGGCTTTGTCAAACTGATAATCATAGGCCAGGTGACGACCATACCAAATGGCATTGGCTTCAGTAGGATTTTCGTCATAGCGTTTTTTCAATACAGCAATGCTATCGGTTAGCCTCTGGGCTAATTTGCTGGACATTTTTGGCTTGTAAAGGGGTTTATCCAAAAGTGATTTTATAACATAAGAATTTTGTTCTGTGGTATCACCTTTAGGGTTTAATGCAACACTTTTAGCCAGCGAGTCGCTATTACGAGTTTGATTTTGCGATGGTTTGTTTTGACAACCCACAATCAATATGGGCAAACAAGTCAATAGTTTGAAAAAACTGAACAATTTCCTCTGCAGCATTTTTAAAAGATTTGTGGTTCAAGTCAGCTTGTTTTTGAAACGACTTCGCTCAGTAAAATATGTAAAAAAAACGGAAAGTAGACAGCAAAAGCCATTTCTTATTGTTTTTTATACAATTCCCTCAAAAAAATAATATTTCACCTTCCCAAAGAACAAAGCCACCAAAAATGAATAACTTTGATCAAAAATAGTTGATATCATATGCAAAATACGACTACCACGATTACTTCAAAATTGCCTAATGTAGGAGTAACGATTTTTTCGGTGATGTCGGCCCTTGCCAACAAGCATGGGGCAGTCAACCTATCTCAGGGATTTCCTGATTTTGAGTGCCACCCCGAATTGATTCGCCTTACTCATGAATATATGCAACAAGGCCTCAATCAATATGCCCCCTCTTCGGGGATTGGGCCATTGCGGGAAAAAATTGCCGATAAGATTCAGAAAACTTATGGTAGTATGGTAGATCCTGTACATGAAGTTACGGTGACTTCGGGAGCCACTGAGGCCTTGTTTGCCGCGATTAGTGTGGTAGTACGCAAAGGCGATGAGGTCATTATTTTTGAGCCTGCCTATGACTCTTACATCCCAGCCATCGAGCTCAATGGGGGGATAGCCATACCCATTGCATTGGAGGCCGATACCTACCAAATAGACTGGCAAAAAGTAAAGCAAGCGGTGAATTCCAAAACCAGACTCATCATTGTCAATACCCCACACAACCCTTCGGGAGCAGTGCTCAAGCCTAACGACATGCAAGAGTTATCAGCCTTGGTACAACAGCAAGACCTTTATTTGATCAGTGATGAGGTATACGAACACATTATTTTTGATGACATTCCCCACGAAAGTGTGCTGAGGTATCCGGCACTTAAAGAAAAAGCATTTGCCATTTCGTCTTTTGGTAAAACCTTTCATAATACAGGTTGGAAAATAGGGTATGCAGTGGCCCCTCCCACACTTACTACCGAGTTTCGTAAAGTACATCAGTATCTTACTTTCTCTACTTTTACGCCTGCTCAATTTGCTTTGGCCGATTTTCTCGATCACGAACAACATTATTTGGAGTTGCCCCAGTTTTATCAGGCACGGAGAGATCGCTTTCGCGAAATGATGCAAGCCACCGATTTTCGTTTGTTGCCTTGTGAAGGTACTTATTTTCAGTTGGCTTCTTATGCACATCTAAGCCAGGAAAATGATGTGGCTTATGCGCAACGAATTACGGAAGAAGTAGGAGTGGCCACGATTCCTACATCGGTATTTTATAGCAATCAAATAGATAGAAAAGTAGTACGGTTTTGTTTTGCAAAAAAATACGAAACGATGGAACAGGCTGTAGAACGTTTAGTTGAAAAAGCAGCCCTTTTAAAGCATCCAGTTTAAGATATTTTTGTTTGACAACCACCACGCAGTGTTGCACGTTCTAGGAGGATACCTGTACCCATTGAACGATTTTAGAAACACGATTATGAATTTTATATTATGGTAATTTCAGTTATTCAATCGGATTTGCATTGGCAAAATCCAGCGGCCAATCGGGCCATGTTTGAGGAAAAAATTTGGCAAATTGACCAACCTACTGATTTAATTGTACTCCCTGAGATGTTTACGACGGGATTTAGCATGGAAGCCCAAAAACTGGCCGAGAGAATGGATTTGGCTACCCATAAATGGATGCAACAAATGGCTGCTCAAACCAAGGCTGCCATCGTAGGCAGTTTTATTTGTGTTGACCAGGGAAGGTATTTTAATCGTTTGTTGTGGGTAGAACCAGATGGTTCCTTTGATTATTACGACAAGCGGCATTTGTTTCGTATGGCCAAAGAACATCACCATTATGCCCCAGGCGAGCGTTTGGTGATCAAGGAGTGGCGAGGTTGGAAAATTTTACCTCTTATTTGTTATGATTTGCGTTTTCCGGTATGGAGCCGTAATGTGGACCAAGCCTACGATTTGGCCATTTATATTGCCAATTGGCCCGAAGTGAGGCGAGCTCCCTGGAGCACACTACTCAAAGCTCGAGCCATTGAAAACTTAAGTTATGTAGTAGGCGTAAATCGAGTGGGTAAAGATGGAAATGACATTCCTTATTCAGGGGATTCGGCTATTGTAGATTTCAAGGGAGAAACCATATTTGAAAATGCGCACGAGGAGGTCATTCATACGACTTCGTTAGATAAAACTGCTTTAGAACAATTTAGAACCAAGTTCCCCGCTCACCTGGATGCCGATCGTTTTGAAATCATATCAGAAAACCTTGTAGAACGGTCATCGACGTAAAATATTTTAATAAACAAAAGGGAATTTTAGTATAACAAAAATAAACATCTTGTGGTTTGCTATATTAATTGAACCCAATAATTTTGCGGGTAAAATAAAATTAAACAACATACTCATGAAAAAAATCTACATTGTATTGTTGCTACTTGTGTTGGGAGCCGGCACAGCCAATGCACAACTTTCTTTTGGTGTAAAAGGTGGTTTAAACTTCGGTACTTTCAGTTCGTTGCCTGATGGAGTGGATAATGACGGATCTCGCATTGGTATTGTATTGGGTGCTTACACTCGTTTCAAAATTCCAGTGGTAGGTTTGTTTGTTCAGCCTGAATTGATTTTTTCTCAAAAAGGTGGAAAACAAACCGCAGGTGGGATTACCGCTACTACCAGTGTAAACAATATTGATATTCCTATTTTGGTGGGTGGTTCATTAGGTCCAGTACGATTGGCCATCGGCCCAGTATTTGGATTCCCTATTGGGGCCAAGTCAGAAGTGGCCGGGATTTCGGTTGACATTTTAGAAAATGTAAATAGTCCATTGGCTGGTTTGCAAATTGGGGCAGGAATATCTATTCCAGGTACCAAGTTGGGGTTTGACCTTCGCTATGAACTTGGATTGACCAAAATTGTAGACAATGCAGTAAATAACGATACCAAGTTGAACTTGATTCAGTTTACGGTAAGCTACGGTATTTTGTAAGTTTATCTACGAGTTCAGTAAATAAATAAAAAGGCGGGGTTTTATTGCAAAACCCTGCCTTTTGTACTTTAGATCATTAGTGAGCGGTACATTATTTGTCAAGTCTTCCCAAGAATTCTAATAAC
>CALDJV010000699.1 GCA_937899305.1 uncultured Cytophagaceae bacterium | reverse complement strand
ATCTGGACCTGACGGACAGGTTTTCAAATAATTGAATCCAGCGCCTGTCATGTTTAGAAAATAAGCAGATACAAACCCAACTGTACATTGTAAACCTTGGTTACTGGCCAATAATACAGCCTAACCCAGTAACCAAAACCTTTTAAAAGTTTGAGACAAGAAGAAATTCAGAGTATTAAGCAACGATTTGGAATTATTGGAAACTCTCCCAAGCTCAACTATGCCATTCATGTAGCAGCCCAAGTGGCTCCTACCGAAATGAATGTACTCATTATGGGACAGAGTGGAACTGGTAAAGAATCGTTTTCTAAAATTATACATAGTTTGAGCCCTCGCAAACATGGTCAGTTTATTGCAATCAACTGTGGCGCCATTCCTGAGGGTACCATCGATTCAGAATTGTTTGGCCACGAAAAAGGTGCCTTTACCGATGCCCGCGAAGCTCGAAAAGGTTTTTTTGAAGTAACCGATGGTGGAACTATTTTTTTAGATGAAATAGGAGAAATGCCCCTGGGCACCCAGTCGCGATTACTTAGGGTGTTGGAGAATGGTGAATTTATAAGGGTAGGTTCCAACAAAGTACAAAAAACCAGTGTGCGCGTAGTGGCCGCTACCAATGTAGATTTATTGGAAGCTGTAGAGCAGAAGAAGTTTCGGGAAGACCTGTATTTTCGTTTGAGCACGGTTCCTATTACTGTACCTGCTTTGCGAGAACGAGGCAATGATATTTTATTGTTATTCCGAAAGTTTGCTACTGATTTTGCAGAACAATATAGGGTAAAGCCGATCAAACTTGACACTGATGCTTCACAAGTGTTGGCCAATTATCGGTTTCCAGGCAATATTCGCCAATTAAAGAACCTTACTCAGCAAATGTCATTGCTGGAAATGGAGCAAGAAATCGATGCGGAAACCCTCAATAAATACATTCCCAGCGAAACCACTAGTCGCCCCCCTGCCTTACTGAGCAACGCGGCGGGTGGTAACGGACAAGATCAAAGCTTTTCGGAGCGAGATCTACTGTATAAAATCCTCTTTGACATGCGCAAAGATGTGACCGAGCTTAAAAAATTGGTTTTTGAGTTGTTGAATAGTGGGAATTATGGCAGTGTCATTAGCGACCACCAAGATTTGTTTAATGGCATCAGTGAAGAGAATATAGATACGGCTTTGCAACAAGTAGATCGCTTACTGCCTTCGGATACTACGGTAAACACAAGTAGCACTTTTCAGGAAGAGAACGTGATAGAGATAACTGATTTGGATGATGTGGGCGATACCCACGATATTCAACACGAAGAAGAAAACGATTCCCTATCTCTCGAAGAGCAAGAAAAAGAGCTGATTATCAGGGCTTTGAAAAAGAATAAAAACAAACGAAAGTATGCGGCTCGAGATTTAGGTATTTCTGAAAGAACCCTTTACCGAAAAATTAAACAGTATGAAATC
The DNA here is from genome assembly GCA_937899305.1 of uncultured Cytophagaceae bacterium. Classification (GTDB taxonomy): domain Bacteria; phylum Bacteroidota; class Bacteroidia; order Cytophagales; family Microscillaceae; genus Microscilla. Next base: position 2,943 of record CALDJV010000699.1, on the reverse strand, counting down.
GAGAAGCAAAAGTAGATTTTTTTACCCCTTGAATAAAAAATGGCATAATTTGAGCAAATATATGATGCGTAGTCTGATTTGGGTGGCCATGGTGGGTTTATTGAATAGTTGTCTTTTGAGCTACAGTTTTAGCGGAGCAAGTATTCCGGCCAATGTAAAGACATTGTTTGTAGATAATTTTCAGAACAATGCTACCCTTGGACCAGCCAATCTGGGGCAAGACTTTACCGATAGATTGAAGGAGTACTTTCAGCAAAACTCATCTTTGAATCTGGTAGACGGAAATGGAGACTGGAGCCTCAGAGGAGATATTTCAAGTTATTCGGTAGCTCCTATTGCTTTGACGGCACAATCACAAGCGGCCAGTAATCGTTTGACCATTGCCATCAATGTGATATTTGAGAGTAAGAAGGATGAAAACCAAAATTTTACCCAAACTTTTTCTCAGTTTGCTGATTTTCCTCAAACTCAAACCCTGGCCCAGGCGGAGCCCGAAAGGATACCCGAGATTTTTGAAAAGCTATTGTTAGATATCTTCAATAAAACGGCGGCAAACTGGTAAATTATTTTGGTGAAAATCACTATAATTAGTTAAAATTCTTATATTGCTGATTACTAAAAGGTTAACCCTTGAGTGAGGTATTGACACCATACCAACAAACCAAAGCAATTTGCGCGGACAATCTCTCAAAAGAAAAAACTTATGAACAAAAAGGCATTATTGTACATTATTGAAGACCCTGCTAAAATCAATGACATTACGCTGGAGTCATTGGAAGACATAGCCGAGCGTTTTCCGTATTTTCATGTAGCCCACGTTTTGCTTGCCAAGGGAGCTCAAGAAGTAGAACCAGTACAAGCCCCTAACAAAATTCGTCGTGCTGCAGTATATGCCTATAATCGTAACCTGCTGAGAGACTTACTCAACCAGGAAGCCCAAAAAGATAAAGCCTCAAATGAAACTGAAGACGGTGATTTGGCCTCAACGGAAACCATTACCGTAGAAAATGAAACTGTTTCTTTTTTTGATGCCATCGAGGAGAAAGAAGAAAGTGTAGTTCTGGATACTTTCCCTGAAAAAAATGAAATCGATCATACGTCTAAAGTTCAAGCTGAAACCAAGGAGCTCTCAATTGATTTTGATGAAAATCAAGATGAACATTATGCGATCGATCTATACAATGAAGGTAAAATAGAAGAAGCCAAGGAACATTTCCACAAACTGATATTACGTTACCCAGACAAGAAAGACTACTATGTTAACCAGGCGAACCTACTCATGGACAATACCTATGAGTTTGATGAGTCTTTGGTGGCCAAGACGTCTGAAAATATCGTTAAGCCCGCAGAAACACCTGATAGTAAGGTAGATACTGAAAACACTACTGAAACAAGTGACGAAGATCCATTGACTGAGGGTATCACGGTTGAGAAGGAAGAAGGAGTAGGGGAGGTGTCTGATGATACGGAGACCAGTGATGATCAAAAACAGCTGGATGATGCTTTTCCGGCTGATCGTTTGATTACTGATGAAAACATAGATTTATCGGACAAGATTGTAATAGACCTAGGGCAAGAGTTAGACGAATACGAAGCTTTTGAGTTATACAAAGAGGGTAAAGTAGAGGAGGCGCGAGCGCATTTTGATAAGCTCATCTTGAGGTACCCCGACAAAAAGGAGTATTTTCTCAGCCAGGCAAATTTGCTGTTAGATAATACCTATGAGTTTGATGAAAGCCTTAAGGACAAAGTATTTTATCGAAAACCGACTCCTGCTGAACCTGAGCAAACTGAAATCACTCCCGAGGAACCCAAAAATGTGCCTATTCCGGGAGCAGAGGATTTGGGCCATCCCGAGCTAGAAGACAGTTTTGATCTATTGCGAGAGGTAGAACCTACCGTGAAAAAGACGATCAAAATTGACCCAGAAGATCTCAACGAAGACTTGGCGATAGCATACTATAAAAGAGGAGATGTAGATGCCGCTGGGGAGGTTTATCAGCAATTGATGCGAAAATACCCTACTCGAAAAGAATATTTCCAAACCCAATACGATTTACTCACCAAAAACCCTCGTTTGTTTGGTATTGGCATCGATGATGCACCTGCGGCTGTTGAAGAACCCGCCAAACTTGATGAGAAAGTAGAGGAAAAGGATGATAGTGCTGAGAAGGAGGAACTCAAGACAACAGATACATCGACTAATGAAGAAGTCGCAGAGGTGAAATCGGAGGATGATTTTCGGGTGGAGGTAAAATTGCCTAACGATTACATTCCTTACAATCCATTGTTGTTAGAAGATCCCTTTGAGCTAATAAGAAATGAGGATTATGTAGTAGATGCCTTTGACGTTGTAAGAGATAAACTAGAATTCAACGGTTTGGCAAATGTACACATGCAAGATGTAGTACAACCACTAGAGCTTGTTGACTTATCCAAGGAAGAAGAAGGCGTGATTGCCTCAGAGTTGAGTGATCCTGCCGATGTGTTGGAAGAGAAGACGGTTGAAGACAGTGTAGAGGATACAGATAAGACTGAAGTAGCCAAGGAAGAAGAAGGCGTGATTGCCTCAGAGTTGAGTGATCCTGCCGATGTTTTGGAAGATAAAACGAATGAAGACGCTAAAGATGAGACCTCTACTGAGATAGATCTGTTTGACCAAGTAAGAACTTGGGAAGAGCAAGTATTGGCAGGAAAACCCCATACCTTAGATGATGAAGATGATTTAGATCTATTTGAATTAGTAAGACATTGGGAAACTGATCAACTAGAAGGCAAAGTAGTCCACGACGAGCAGGTTGCGGATGGTTTTGATGCCTTTGATGCGGTTCGGTTATCGGAAACGGATCAAATCGATGGCAAGGTCGTCCACGACGAGCAGGTTGCGGATGGTTTTGATGCCTTTGAGTCAGTCAGGTTATCGGAGACCGATCAAATCGACGG
>CALDJV010000698.1 GCA_937899305.1 uncultured Cytophagaceae bacterium | reverse complement strand
GCGCTGCTATGGGCGCAAAAAATGCCTCATCCAACAATTCATGCATATGACCAAACCGGACACTTATTTTGAAAGCGTTACTGAATAGATTATTTACAGAGAACTTTTGTAAATGCGTTGATTCTTGGTATAATTGATTTCCAAAAGATTGAACAGAGTCTATTTATGCGTTTTGCGAAAACCAAGAAAATTGTAAGAGTTGGAAAAATCGTCCAAACTCTGATAAAATATGGATTTACAGATGTAGTAGACAATACTACGTTAGGGAAATTGGTTACTTCCCGCAAAGAACCGCCCGAGGGATCTATGGCTTCTTACACCAAATGGGAGCGCATGCGTATGGTGGTAGAGGATCTGGGACCTACTTTCATTAAATTGGCTCAATTGTTAAGCAATCGCCCCGATGTATTACCTTCGGAACTGATTGATGAGTTTGAAAAACTCCAGGACAAAGTGCCTCCATTTGAGGTAGCGTTGGCCCGAGAAATCATCGAGGAGGAGTTGGGTAAATCCATTGAAGAAGTTTTTACGGTTTTTGATACCCAGCCTTTAGGATCAGCCTCTATTGGACAAGTACACCGGGCTCGCCTCAAAACCGGAGAAGATGTAGTTGTAAAAGTACAACGACCCAATATCAGCAATAGGGTGCATACCGATTTGGCGCTTTTGCGTGATTTTGTGAAGCTCACCGAAAACTATTTCAAACGGCAAGGGCTTTTGAACCCATTAGAGGTGGTAGATACTTTTCGAGAAGCAATGGAAAGCGAACTCAACTACATCAATGAGTTGCAAAACCTCGAGCAGTTTCGAAAATTATATCGCAGCTACCGCAACTTTTACATTCCCAAACCTTACCGCCAATTTTCTACTAGCAAGGTCTTGGTGATTGAGTTTATTAGTGGTTGTAAGATTACTGATGTGGCGCAGCTAGAGGCTTGGGGGTTGGCTCCAGAAAAGGTAGCTGAAAATGGAACAGATGTTTACTTGACTCAGATTTTTAAAACGGGCTCCTTTCATGCAGATCCTCACCCTGGAAACATATTGATTCGCCCCAATGGTGTGGTGGTGCTGATTGATTTTGGCATGGTAGGCAAACTCACCCAGGAGCACAAGGTTTCATTTGCTGGAATGATGATTGGATTGGCGCAGCAAAACGCCCGAAATATGGCCACCAATATCCAAAAATTGGCAGTAGGGAGCGAAATAGACGATATTTTGACTTTCGAGCAGGATATTCAAGACTTGATTGACTATTATTTTGGTTTACCCGACGAAGATTCCACTTTTGCTGCATTCTCGTCTCGTTTTCAGCGAATTATCTATCAATATAAACTCAAAGTACCCGGCTCGGTATTTTTGATTTTGAGGGCATTGGCCATTTTAGAAGGAATTGGAAGCATTTTGCATCCCAATTTTCAAACGTTGGAATTTATCAAGCCTTATGGTACTCAGTTGTTGGCCGAACAGTTTTCTTTCAAGAATATCCGGAATACCACCCAAACCGGCATCTCTCAAATGCTTTCGCTCTTGTATATTTTACCCAACGAAGCCCGATTTATTCTGAAGCAACTACGGGCTGGTAAAATCTACATCAAATATGAGCTGCAAAATCCGGAGCTATTTTTGGCTAAAGCCGATTCTATTGCCAATCGTTTGGTCCTCACCCTTCTTATTTGTGCCTTATTGATTGCTTCAGCCATTTTGATGACCGTTACATTTAGCCCCAAAATGCCTGCCCCTTACGGAATGCCTGTGGTAAGCCTCATTGGGTTTGGCTTGGCTACTCTGTTGGGCATTGTGTTGTGGCTGATGATGCGTAGACGTAAGAAGAAAGAAGAGTAGGACTGTTACCAAAAGTGGGTCAACCAGGATGATTGAGTAACTCAGGTAATAGCCCTTGAAAAGCATCAATTGTTGTTGATTACTCCATTTTGTGTTATTCCTTGGGTGTCCACCCAGGAGGCTTAATCAAAAATTTGAATTTGTTTCTGGCCCCTTTGGTATGTTTTATTTGTTGATATAAACGGGTAAGACCGTGAAAGAAAACAACCAATGGATTGACGCTCTCAATGGGTTCGGTTACTCCATAGATCACTTTTTCTTCTTCAGACGCAAAAGTACCGAACATACGATCCCAAATAATGAATATACCTGCATAGTTTTTATCCAAGTACTGTTCGTTGGAACCATGATGCACCCGATGATGCGAAGGCGTGTTGAAGATATATTCTATGGGCTTGGGTAATTTGCCAATGGCTTCGGTATGCAAAATGGCCTGAAAAGTTTGTACAAATACCTCTACAGCCAGCAATAGCCAAGGGTTGAAACCTAACATGACAATGGGCAGTGAGAAAAATATGGGAAATACCGCATCTAAAGGGCCAAATCGATAAGCTACTGACATATTAAAATGAGGCGAACTATGGTGTACGGTATGGGTAGCCCATCCAACACCTATGCGATGCATTACGCGATGGTCCCAATAGTAGGCTAAATCTGCCAACAATACACAACTGATGATGGTAACCATATTGATGGGTAAATGTCCAATGCTCATATACGCATAGACCGCAAAATAGACTTTGTAGAGTAACAAAACTCCCAGGGCATATTCAATAGCAATGAAAGCAAATATTGTAACTACATTGGCAATAGAATCTCCTACAATGTTCCAGTTGAGGCGTTTGAGTACAGCGTAGCGTATCACTTCAAAAACAAAAAAGGGGATGATAAGATAAATGATACTGTAGGTGTTCAAGAAATTGAACCAGCCAGTAACTTCCTGAAGGTCAAATGTTTGGGTGAAAAATTCCATAATATTTATTGGTTAACTCGTTTCCAGTTTTCTTTTAAAGGATAGCCCTGATAAGCATAATTTAACTCGAGGGTTTGCTCGTTTTTTAAAGTCAAGGTACATTTCACCTGATACTGTTTGCCTTCGTATTTCAGGTAATAAGTCCCTTTGCCTTGTTTACCAGAGAGGGTTTGAATAGCAAGTGCCAATTGGTTTTCGGTATAACGATTACCTTGTTGATCTATATAGGTAACTAGATGACCCTTAAGGCCATTGGCGGTTTTTTTAATTTCATAAATGGCATCCATTTTCAGAGAAGGATAATTTGCCCGCCATTTACCCAAAAGTGCAGCTTGATGATCAGGTTTGGATGCGTTGTCAGGCTGGATTTTCTTTTCTGATAATGATGGATTGGGCGATTTGGTAGAAATGGTTGCTGGCTTGGTTTGATTTTGTTCGGGCTTGCTATAAGTGGCAAAAGCATAGGGAACCGCAGTAAGTACGGTCACGACTACCAAGGTTTTGATGAATAAATTGAAATTTTTCATAAATGTTTTTTTTACAAAACTACTTCCTCTGATGGTGCCATATTTTGATCTAAATCAAAACGTATAGATAGATTATGAGTAGGAGACTTTAAAAATTGAGGTACTAGGCATTTAATTATTTCAATATTTTTTATCATTGAACCAAAACCTGATTACCATAAGACAGGTATGAATAAACAATCTTAAAGGCTTCTTAAAATGAATGATGTGTATGGAAGAATTGATTCAATACATTAGTGCCAGAACTAAACTTTCATCTGATACCACACAGGCGATCCAACGGTGTTTTATAAAAGAAGAAATCCCCCGGAATACATTGGTGTTGAGTGATGGACAAACTTGTCGCAAGTTGTATTTTTTAGAAAAGGGTACCTTGCGTACTTTTTATTACCACATGGAACGAGACATTACGTCTTGGTTTTACAAAGAAGGAAACCTGATGAGTTCTTGGTATAGCTTTTACAATCAAACGCCTGGTTTTGAGTATATCGAGACATTGGAAGACACGACATTATGGGCAATTAGTTATCAAAAATACCAGCAATTATTGCAACGCTCATTTGAGTTCCAGCAATTTGGGCGATTGCTTGCTGAAGAACAGGTCGCTTTTATTGATTATTACTCTAAGGGATATATGTTCTTATCGGCTAAAGAAAAATACAACTTACTCATAGCGCATTTTCCTGATATTGAACTCAGGGTAAAATTGGGTCACATTGCCTCTTATTTGGGTATTTCACAGGAAACCTTGAGCCGAATTAGAGCTGGCAAGCAATAGATTTTGATTTGAGTCAAAAAAAGCAATTGCCAACTGAAGTATTATTGTAGCACTATGAAAGATCAACTCAAAATACCCATACTACCCAAAGAGGCCTATACTGCTCAAGATTGGTTTGACCGTGAACAACGACTTATTTTTGGAAATACTTGGCAATTTGCGGGTTTCGTAGAAGATATCAAGGATCCGGGAGATTATCTAACCGTTCAATGTGGTTTTCAGAATATTGTAGTAGTAAAAGGTTCCGATCAACAGCTGAAGGCGTTCCATAATATTTGTAGGCATAGAGGTACTCAGCTTTTGGGGGCTACTGGCAAAAAACGAAAAGTACTGACTTGTCCCTACCACGACTGGACTTACAATCTTGATGGTCAGTTGATTAGTGTGCCTGAAAAATCCAAGGAATTTCCTGACCTGGATTTAAAACAAGTATGCTTGCATAAGGCCGCGGTGGCTACTTGGCGCGGAATGCTTTGGGTGCATCCCAAACCTGATGCGCCTACTGTTGAGGAATGGTTCAGTGGTTGTGAACCTCATTTAGGTCCCCATAAGCCCACCCGATTGATAGAGTATCCCGATACCCAAACCAGCCACATAATCAAAGCCAACTGGAAAATTGTGGTAGAAAACTACATCGATGTGTATCATTTGAGCCATTTGCATTCTCAAACCCTGCAGATGTACGCACATCGTCAAGCTGAATTTCAATTTGTGGGCGATCATTATATGTTTTGGGAGCCACTATCTGAAACTTATCAAACTCATTTGAATGATTTGATTCCTTTTAAGAGAATTGCTGAGGTAACCGACCAACACTTGGGCGCTTATGTGCCTTGGTTGTTTCCAGCCTTGGGCTTGGCCGAAAACGAATCAAGCTGGAGTATATTTCAGGTAATTCCACTGGCCCCCGACCAAACCAAGGTCATTACCCGCACTAAATTGGAACCCATGACCGATAAAGAATATTTACGCCAAAAACGAAAGTCAGATAATAATTGGTACAAGCTGATGCCAGTTCGTCCCAAATACGAACAGGCAGCGGCAGACGATCCGATGGCCAGTGGCGATTTTTTTGCTGAAGATGTGTATGTATGCGAGCAGCTTCAAAAATCATTGAATAACCCCTTGTTTGGAATTACGGCTACCGCAAAACACGGTGAACGCCCTATTAGAGAGTTTCAGAAAGTAATAGAGAAATGGTTGTCACGTAAATGAACAAGAAAAACACTTACTCAGATTCCGAGTAAGCGTTTTTTGGACATTTTGTTTGATCACTTTTGCCAAACTAAATTAGTTTTGTGGGCTTGTTTGGTAGTTAAGTAAATGTTCAAAATAAGTGTCCAGTTTTCGGAAAAAGTTTGTTTGTCAGGCAACTTACAAAATCGGCTAATAGCAGGGCTATTTGGCTATTTTTTAAGGAAGCATGGCGAGCAAAATTGAAGTGAAAACGGACAATTATTGCGCAACTGTTACTAAAATACCCGAACAATATTAAACCCAAAAAAAACATCTCCTGTGGCCCAGTTGCCTTCCGCAGTGCTGATGAACCCTGGTTCGTTGGTCGATTGGGCATTAGAAAACAACAACTGAAATACATGACCACCCGTTTCTATGTCAACCCCAATGGTAAAAGGATCTTGGTAAATAGAACTCTCGGCCCGATCAAAGTTGTGTACGTAATCCAGATTTACTGACAAACGCTTGTTTAGCTTGATGCGCCCCCCAATACCTAAAGCTACCTGGTTATGGGCCTGAAATGGTTCCAGAACCAGATTTTGACGCACAAATGATGGGGCCAGCTCCAGAGAAAGGGCATTGGTCACCCGCCGGGAAATTAACAATTGGGTGGTGTAACTCAGGCGATCGCGTTCATCCAACAACGGAAAACGTTCTTTTGTCAGGTCGGTATTGGCATTGATGGTGCCGTACGCTACTACATTGAATGGAAAAGCGTTGGTTTGTTTTAAAAGGCTCATTTTGGCAGATGCAGCATAGGTTTTTCGTAAAGATTCACGGCTTATTCCTAGCTGTAACCCGTTCCAAATACCATATACCAACTGAATTTTGGTATTGGCATTGTCAAATCCGAAAAAAGTATGGATACCATCGCGTAGGGAGCCAAAACGATGAGAAACGTACAAATACAAATCGCCTTTATCAGCTACTTTGGTAGATTGTAGGTTACCAATTTTCATCGCTTTGAAAGCCGGATAGTCAAATACCTCAGCCTTGGCTTCTTTAGTCAATTCATTCAATAAATCTTCTTGGGCCTGCACTTGTATTGTGATCAAACACAACAAACTTAAAACTACTACGGAGTTAATTTTTTTCATCCTTTGGTTTAATTA
>CALDJV010000697.1 GCA_937899305.1 uncultured Cytophagaceae bacterium | reverse complement strand
CTTCAGCTAAAAAAACGAACCAAAAAAAGCCGCTGCTTTAGTTTGTTGTGCTAAAATTTATTTCATTACGCCTAAAATGCTCAAACATTCCCTCGTACCTCGCTCAGTGATCATTTTCACGGCTCTATTCCATAAATTTCTTAACGCCAACAAACTAAGGCAGAAAGAAAGTTCTGGTTATTCAAGCACTGTTTACTACTGATAAAATGGACTTGAATACAAGTTTAAGCAACTAAAAATTAGTGTACGGTCTTAAGATCCAGAATAATAAATTTGTTAAAGAAAATTTGACAGTCTCTGACTTCTGATACAGCCTTGGGTGAATGCTATGATAAACTTTGAGTACCTGATATTGGTAGGGTGAAAATACACATATTTTGGACAAATCGCGAAAATCTATTTAGGAAAATGGGAGAGGAAGCAGTACGCCAATACTCTGAAGTAGTTGGTTGAGGTGATTGTTCTCGAGGCGAAAGTATTTTAGATTTACTGGATTAAACATCTCTGTTTTGGTAAATTTTTGACGAAAAAAACTCCACTGTTGGTAGATTGATTTGTAATATATCACATAGCGTCCTAGATTGGGATGCAAACTGGTAAATGTTATATAATTTTAAACTATAAATCTTAGGAGTTTTTTATGAAACGCTTTCAAATTCAATCTAAATATCTTACAAAAACACAATCCTGGCAACCAATTAAATACTTGATAGTGATTGCTTTAGCCGTTTTTATGGCAGCTTGTGGAGGGGCTAAAAAAGATGAAACCGCCGCCAAAGATGGTAAAAATGATGCTGCGGCATCTACTGCTAAAGGGAACGAAAATTTTACTCCGGCTCCGGTAAAAGACAGCAAGGCATTGTACGATACCGATGAGTATTTGGGGTTGGAAAAAGCCCTCAAAGAACCCGAAAAAGTTTTCCGCTTGAGCTTGACTGGAGAAGGGTTGAAGACCTTACCCGAAAGCATTACCAAATTAAAAAACGTGCAGAGTTTGTCGTTGGGAGGGAACCCAGACCTAGACCTGAAACAAGCCTTGGGATTGCTTGCCCAACTCCCCAGCCTTCAAGAGCTTTCCCTGAGTGATGACAGCCTACGCACTTTGCCTGAGGAAATAAAAAACTTGTCTAAACTGCATTCTATTTGGTTGGATAATAATCCAAAGCTAGATGTTGCCCAGGCATTTACAGTACTGGGCGAATTACCTAACCTACAAGATGTGTCATTGATCGTAAATGATTTCCCTAGCTTGCCTGAAGAAGTTTCAAAGCTTAAAAATCTAAAAAAACTAGCCCTCAGTTACAACAAATTCAAAGTATTGCCCAAGGGGCTTAGCCAGTTACAAAATTTAGAGTTTGTAGATTTATCTTTCAATGAAAACTTAGATGTAACCAAGGCGATTGACGAATTGGCCAACCTTAAAAACCTCAAATACCTTTATATGAGTAAGAACAACATTGAGGTAATTCCAAATAATATTGCCAAGCTCACCAATTTGGAAACGTTGTTTTTGAATAACAACCCCTTCAAGACTTTGCCTTATGCCATTAAGAAACTTACCAAGCTCACTACCTTGTCTATCCTGAGCAATCAGCTGGAGCCTCCTGCCTTGGAAGGGCTCAGCGAACTATTTGCCCAAGAGGTAAAGATTTTGAAGTAACCCAACCGGGGCGATTCTATTTGAGTAACGCTTTCAAAATAAGTGACCAGAAACAGGCTACAAACCAAAACTTGTATGATCAAGTTAATTCATTAGGTTTGTAGCCTATTTTTATTTGATTGCTTTATTTTTTCGCTACGCTCATTGTTGCATTGTTTTATTGTTACATTGTTCCGCTACGCTCATTGCTACATTGTTAAATGGTTGCGCGAAGCGATGATTTATTTCTTGTTTTCACAAATATGATAATTACTCTATTGCTCTGCTTTGCGCTATTATAGACTATTTTATTCTATTGCTTCGCCTACGGCTTATTGTTGCAGTTCTCCTGACGAAGGAAGAACCGACCAGAGGGAGCTCTGCGTAGCTAATCTTAGTTCCTTCGGCTTCGCTCAGGACTTCGGGTTGCGCAAAGCGACGATCAAATTTTCATTTTCGCAAATATGATAATCATTCTATTGCTCCGCCTTCGGCTCATTGCTGCATTGTTAAATGGTTGCGCAAAGCGACAAAAAACGATGGACTATGGACCGTCGACTGTGGACTAAATAAAACTCCCAACTCCGAACTACTAACTAAAAAACTAAGAATTACCTGGTTTTTCATTCTAAAAATATCATATATGACAACATTCAAAAGTGTCGATCCCAAAGAGATCTCTACTGGAGCTTTTCACCATTACATGCTGGGCGTAGTGGCTCCCCGTCCCATTGCTTTTGCCAGTACAGTAGATGCTGAAGGCAATGTAAACTTGAGTCCTTATAGTTTTTTCAATGCTTTTGGCTCCAATCCTCCTACCTTGATATTTTCGCCGGCTCGTCGGGTACGTGACAATACCACCAAACACACGCTACAAAATGTGCAGGAGGTCAAGGAGGTGGTGATCAATATTGTGAATTATCCGATTGTGGAGCAAATGTCGCTGTCGAGTACTGAGTACGACAAAGGGGTGAACGAATTTATCAAAGCAGGATTGACGGAGGAACCTTCGGTGATGGTAAAACCGCCTCGGGTAAAAGAAGCACCTGCGGCTTTTGAATGCATCGTAAAAGAAGTGATAGAAACGGGGCAAGAAGGAGGAGCCGGAAACCTCATTATTTGTGAAGTTGTATTGGCACACTTTAACGAAGCTATTTTAGACGAAGCTGGTAAAGTAGATACCGTCAAAGCTGATTTGGTGGGTAGAATGGGGGGCAATTGGTACTGTCGAGCCAACGGAAATGCCTTGTTTGAAGTAGCCAAACCCATTCGGAATAAAGGTATTGGAGTAGACTTGATGCCGGAAGCAGTGCGTAACAGTCATATTTTAACTGGGAATAACCTGGGCAAACTAGGAAACATTGAGCAATTGCCTGATGCAGCGGAAATCGTCAAATTCAAAGAAAATCAGGCGATTCAAGACTTGCTCAAGGATGCCGGAAACCTAGAAGAAAACTTGCATCGTTTGGCTCAGAAATACCTGGAAAACAATCAGTTAAATGAAGCTTGGTTGACCTTGTTGCAAAAAGTTTAGTCACCTCATTTTTTAGTCAATTCCAATAAGAATCCCTTTCCTTCAGAGCTTTCATTTTGAGAAAAAAGAGAAGTGAAGCCTCAGGAGGAGAGGGTATTGATTGGTTTTTGATGCATATCGTTGGTAAAGTTACTCCTACCTGTCCGTATGGCAAGTATAAAATTTTGTGAATTTTAGTTCATCTAAAACACTGAGTGTATCCTTAGTGAAAAAAGCACTCAAATAATGGTTGATAAATAACGAAAAAATTACACTGTATTTGAAAATACCTGACACCTGCATAAATTTACACCTGCCTTTTCAAAAACTTAAGATTATAAAAACCATCCAATACAAAACAATTATTCTTTGTGGTGCAAAGGGTAATTATCAACGATTATTTAGATAAAAACACAAATACTATGCTTGTTCAAAAGTTACCCGAAGTAGAGGCTATCAACTCTGATTTTATTAAAACGGAAATTAAAAGGCTAAAGAGGGTAGGTATCAAAGTAACTCGTGAAAACATTGCGGAGGCCATTGGAGTGCCTTATACTACTTTTGCCAATCATTTACGTGAGCCACGTTCGTTTGCTATTCCACCCTATGCCTTGGTGGCAGCTTTTCATTACCTTTGTTACATCGAGAAACAGTATGAACTGGATATGCTGCGGAACCGGATTGACAAGGTGAAAGAAAGCATCAAACATATTTAAAAACACTTTTTTGATGGTTAATTCCTTGACTTTGGCCGGGTTGTGCGAGGCAATGATTATTTATACTAAGTTGCGCTTATGAAGGATTGCTTTTTAATTTTTCATTTCATTGTTTTTGATTAATTTAGTAAAACGGAAAAGATAAAGTAACCGCAGAACGAAGTTCAAGCTCTGCGAAGCTAATCCAAATTTGGTGTAATATCTCGTTGTTAGACGATTCAAAAAATCTTTGCCCTTTTAGTTTAACCAAAGGAGCTACGGAAGTTCCTTACAGGACAAGTTTTTGAGGAAGTATGGCGATGAGAGATCAGCCAAATGGATTAGGTTATTGATGTAGTTTTACT
>CALDJV010000696.1 GCA_937899305.1 uncultured Cytophagaceae bacterium | reverse complement strand
GTTTTACAGCAACTTACAGAAAATGAAAAATAAAAAACTCTAATTTGGTTTGGTCTATTATACAGCCCAATCCAGCTTGTGTAATATTATGAATAATCCGGTAAATACTTCGTTCTAATTTTGTAAATATTTAACACGATCATAATATTTAATTGCTTATATTGCATTAACTCGTAGATTTTGAGCCAGTGGCTTAAGATTTGCTGCTTGTATTGCTGACATCCTTCAATAAACTAAGCAATCAGTCTTATTGTCTAACCTTTAAACTTCACAAACACCATGTTATTCCATGATCTCAGAAGGTTGGTAAGGAAAGGTGAAGGACAAACCCTTGAGTTTAAGCTCAAAACATCCCACCCCGAAAAAATCGTAAAAGAAATCGTAGCTTTTGCCAACAGCGATGGCGGTACCCTATTACTTGGTATTCGTGACGACCTCACCATCAAGGGACTTAAGTTCCCTCAAGAAGATGAGTACGTGATGAACAAAGCCATAGATAAGTATTGTTACCCTCCCATCAACTACAAATTGGAGAAGATACCAGTAGAAGGAAACCGCGAAGTGTTGGCGTATACGATTCCGGCGAGCGACAAGGGACCTCATCGAGTGGTAGAGGGCGATAAGCCCAACCAAGGAAAAGTGTATGTTCGGGTTGATCACGAAAGTATCATTGCGGGCAAAGAAATGCGTGAAATCCTCAAAGGACGACGCAAAAAACGCGAACTGCGTTTTCAATATGGTAAAAAAGAGGAGGTACTGATGAAGTACCTCGATTTGCACCAAAAAATTACCGTGCAACAATTCGCTGAAACCGCCGAAATACCCAGAAGGGTCGCGTCTCGTACCCTGGTGCTGTTGGTATTGGCCAAGGTATTGCAGATTTACCCCCAAGCTAGTAAGGAAGACTCCTTTGGCATGTGGGAATCTGACGAACAGCGAGATGCCATCTCTTATTTAGATTGACATTGTTTTACAGTCTTAAAATAAATACAGCTCCCCATGGCTTGCGCTATGGGGAGTTTTTGTATCCTACCAGGAAAACAAACCCCCGCCCCGCTAAAGTTGTTATTATTACAGTTCTAATATCATTTTTTCGCGAAAACAGAAATAAACCATGAAGCAAGCATTACATCACCTTCTATTTTTATTTGTGGTCATTGTTGTATTGGGAGGCTGTACCAAACGTGTTTACCAATCTACTACTTATAAAGAAATAGAGATCATTCGAGATCAATGGGGAGTGCCCCACATCAAAGCCGCCACCAACGCTCAAGTAGCCTATGGATTGGCTTGGGTCGAGTGCGAAGATGATTTTAAAACCGTACAAGAGCAAATGATGGCTATCAGGGGCTATTTGGGTGAAGTAAACGGCAAAGCAGGAATCAAAGCCGATCTGGGAATCAAATTTATGGGTTTACGGGAAGTAGCCAACCAAGCTTATCCAAAAGCCTTTAGTCAGGAGTTTTTACAGGTTTTACATAGTTTTGTGGAGGGAGTAAATGCCTATGCGCGCGCCCACCCCAAAGAAATCAGGTTGAAAAAATTATTTCCTCTTAAGCCCCAAGATCTCATTGCGGGTTATTTATTGGGTTTGATGGAAATTACCAATACCCGAGACGATCTAGAGAAAATCATCAGTGGAAAAATAGCCAAAGACATTCCCAAGGAACAAACTCGAGGTTCCAATGCCATTGCAGTCAATGCCAATAAAACTAAAAACGGTGATACTTATTTGGCCATCAACTCGCACCAACCTATGGAAGGCTGGTACAGTTGGTACGAGGCTCATCTGGTAAGTGATGAAGGGCTCAATATTTTAGGGGCTACTTTCCCAATGGGGGTCACGATTTTTCATGGAGCTAATTCGTACCTGGGTTGGGCCCATACGGTAAACCACGCCGATTTTTCAGACATTTATCACCTGGAAATGCACCCCACCAAAAAGAATTATTACAAATTTGATGGACAATGGCTCCCCCTGGAAAAGAAAACTTATAAGTCTAAAGTAAAGATCTTTGCCGGGATAAAAATTGGAATCAAACGTTCTATTTACTTGAGTAAGTATGGGCCTACTTTTAAAACCGACCAAGGCTATTTTGCCTGGAGTTTTTCGGTACAACACGCAGCCAAGGCCATGGAGCAATGGTACAACATGAACAAGGCACGCAACCTACAAGAGTTCAAAAGGGCGTTGGCTCCCCGTGACATCCCTTCTACCAATATCGTGTATGCCGACCGAGACGGCAATATTTTTTATGTGAGTAATGCTCGTATTCCCAAAAGAGATGCTCGTTATCAGTGGGATGCGGTGTTGCCCGGCAATACCTCAGCTACTTTGTGGAACAACGACTTTGTACCCTTTGATAGCTTGCCTCAAATTACCAATCCTGCCTCGGGTTATGTGTTCAACACCAACAATACGCCTTTTTCATCAACAGGCCCCCAAGACAACCCCAGAGAGACGAACTTGAACAAAACCATGGGATATCAACCAACCAATGACGAGAACCCTCGCAGCCTACGGCTTATGGAACTGATGGAAAATGCGAGTAAGATCTCTTATCAAGATTTCAAACGGATTAAATTTGACCGTCAACTGCCTTCAAAATTGGCCATGTGGGGCATTCCTAATCTAGAGATGGTGTTTCATCTCAAGCCCGAGAAATATCCAGAGGTGGCAGACGCCATCAAGCTACTGAACAACTGGGATAAAAAATATGAGATAGACAATACTGAAGCAAAATTCTTCAATCTGGTTTTGGTGGTACTGAGTCGAATGGACCGCAAGGCACTCCAAGGAAAGGTCACCGAAAAACAATGCTACCAAGCCATCAAAAGAGTGAAGGCCTTTTTACTAAAAAGATATGGCAAAATCGCCATTCCATTGGGAGAGTATCAAAAACACATCCGGGGACAGGTAGAAATGCCCATTGCGGGAGGTAGGGGTGTGTTATCGGCCATGTATACCCGCTCTATTGGCAACAACAAAGAAAAGGTACATTCTGGGGAAACTTACATTGAGCTCATTCGCTTCACCAAGGAGGGGGTCAAAATCGAGAGTATTTCACCTTATGGCAGCAGCGCCCGTCCCGAAAGTCCTCATTATACCGATCAAATGAAGCCGTTTGTCAATCAACAGCTTAAACCCATGAGCTTGGACATCAATGAGGCACGTAAAAACGCTGAGCGTATTTATCATCCGGTAAGGTTTGTACCCAAAGAAAAAAAGTAGGGGTTGATAGCAGGCAGGTGGAGGTAGTCGGTAATTACGAAAACATGATATACGCTTGCGTCCAATTCGTTGGTCTTACCGAAAGGAGACCAACGAAAACGGTACGCAAATCAGTATTTTCCCCTTAACTTGATGACATTGCCTTATTGGTAAGCCCTCCAAATGGTATATTGAGGCTTTATCAGACCTGACAGGTTTTGAAAACCTGTCAGGTCTAAATAACTGATTATCAAAACATTAGATAGATTAAATCTAAATCACTTCTCTGCGGGCCTTGATCCATTGTAGCCAATACAAATCATTGATTAAGTACTTGAGCTCCAGAATGGTGACTTCTAAATGATTGGCAATTTTTTCGGTATTGTGGGCGCTGAGCGAATACCCTCCTTCCCGAAGGTGTTCTAAGGGAGTATGGGCCGAAAACGAAAAACGTTCCAGACGTACCCGTAGGTTTTCTTCCATGAGGGTGACCGAAGGCCGCTTTTGGCCAGATGCGAATAAAGTGGTATCTTGCATGTTGTAAGATTTATTATTTTACAAAAGCCTTGGGGTACGGTTTGGTAGACGGTTACCCTAGGGCTATCTTTTCACCTGAAAAGACATGATAAATGTACAATTAATCTCACTATTTATCAATATATAATGAGATTATTTTTTCTCCTTAAACTCATACAAGGTTGCAAATTCACCATATTCACTCATCACACGTGCCATTCGCTTTTTAGATACACCCAACCCTTCTTTATAAAAATTGTATTTCGCTGTTCTTAACTTGTGTTTATCTTCCGAAGGTAAATTTGGATACACGTTCTCTAAAAACCACTCAAAGGCTTGTTCTATGGTTTGAAATTGGGGCATATGCTTGCTTCATTTTTTGGGGAGTAAAGATAGGTAATTTTTAGGTAGGTGTTATCTAATGCCCCATCACTAGCGCAAGCGTCCGCTTGTGACTCAGAGAATAAGCAAAAGTAAATAC
>CALDJV010000695.1 GCA_937899305.1 uncultured Cytophagaceae bacterium | reverse complement strand
CCCCAAAAATTTGCCATTCGTTTTAACCAAAATCAAAAGACAGTATATACTTATGATTATGAGTTGAAACAACGAGCCAAAGGTTCGGCTGCTCGCCAAGGTTTTAACCCATCAGATGTGTTGTATCTGATTACTCCCGATAGGTTTGCCAATGGTAACCCCAACAACGACAACGTCAATAGCTTGAAAGAAAAACGCAATCGCAAAAATAAAGGAGGAAGACACGGAGGTGATATCAAAGGGATTGCAGATCATTTACAATATATCAAAGACATGGGATTTACGGCCATTTGGGTAAATCCGGTTTTGGAAAATAACATGCAAGAATACTCCTATCATGGATATTCTACTACTGATTTTTATAAAGTTGATCCTCGCTTTGGCAGCAATGAAGAATATCGACAGCTGTGCAAAAAAGCTAAAGGCATGGGCATCAAAGTGATTATGGACATGATCGTAAATCATTGTGGATCAGAGCACTGGTGGATGAAAGACTTACCAATGACCGACTGGGTCAACAATCAAAAAGGTTTTTTGAATAAAAAATACAAAGGAACTTCACACCGTAAGACCGTAATTCAAGATCCATATGTAGCCCAGGTAGATGTGAAAGAGTTTACTGATGGTTGGTTTGTACCTACGATGCCTGATATGAACCAGCGTAATCCAATAATGGCCAAATACCTCATTCAAAATAGTATTTGGTGGGTAGAATACGCTGATTTGTCCGGAATAAGAATGGATACCTACTCGTACAGCGATCGTCAGTTTATGAGTGATTGGACCTGTAAACTAATGGCGGAATATCCAAACTTGAACATTGTAGGGGAGGAGTGGTTTTACAACCCAGCAGTGGTATCTTATTGGCAAAAAAATAAAAAAAATCGGGATGATTACACCGCTTGTTTGCCTAGTTTGATGGACTTTCCCCTGCGGGAAGCAGTGACCAAGGCACTCAACGAAAAGGAAGCTTTTTTTGCTGGGTGGATCAAAACCTACGAAGCCTTGGCCAATGATTTCTTATATGCCGACCCATCCAATTTGGTCATTTTCCCTGACAATCACGACATGAGCCGCTTTTATACCCAGGTCAACGAAAACTACGACCTGTTTAAACTAGGCATGGCCTATTACCTCACCATGCGAGGTATTCCTCAAATTTATTATGGGACCGAAATTTTGATGAAAAATCCAGGTACTGAAGACCACGGCATCATTCGGTCTGACTTCCCCGGAGGGTGGTCTGGTGATCAGGTGAATGCTTTTACTGGAAAAGGCCTGAGTGCTCAACAAAAAGCGGCCCAAGCATATTGCAAGAAATTACTCAATTGGCGTAAAAACAATGCAGTGATCCACCAAGGAAAATTGATGCATTTTGCTCCCAAACAAGGAGTATATGTGTATTTCCGCTATCACAAAGGCAAAAAAGTGATGGTAGTATTGAGTAAAAATGCCAAAGATATTCAGCTAGACCTTCAGCGATTCAAAGAAATTTTAGGAGAGGCTACCCAAGGAAAAGAGGTGATTTCGGGCAAGCAGGTTTCATTGAAAGACAAGGTCGTAGTACCAGCAAAATCGCCGATGATCATTGAAATTGATTGAATGAGATTCGCACCAGTAGAAGATAAGAAATAAAAACTAAGTAACAGTTGCGCAATAATTGTCCGTTTTCACTTCAATTTTGCTCGCCATGCTTCCTTAAAAAATAGCCAAATAGCCCTGCTATTAGCCGATTTTGTAAGTTGCCTGACAAACAAACTTTTTCCGAAAACCGGACACTTATTTTGAACATGTTACTAAAAAGAGGACGATGATGGTTGAGTGAAGTATTAGGCGATGCAGCCATTCAACACTGACCATTCATCATTAACCATTGTAAAAGGCAGATGCCTTAAACATTTAAAAGAATTGATTGTGGCAAATATTAACCCAGATATGTCTTACAGTAGCCAAGAGCTGGCTACTGAGGCGTTGAATATTACCGACGGAGCCGGTTCTTATACGATTGTTGCGCTTACCAACGATATCATCAAAATTAGTTATCAAGATGGGATGGCCCAAACTGATAAACAATATGCTGCAATACTCAACGAACCTATCAGCTGGCAAATAGAAGAAGATGATCAAGTAATAGTAGCACAAACTGATAGTCTCAAACTTGAAATACAACGGAGCCCTTTCGCAATTAAATTTTACGATTTAGAAGGCGGTTTTAAATTAGAAGGTGGGCAGTTTAACCGGGAAAACGACCAAAAGACTGCCCAGTTTAAATTCAAGTTGCAAGATTCAGAAGCCATGTACGGAATGGGTTCGCGAGGTATGGAGCTGAATCGTCGGGGACATGAGTTGCTTTATTACAATTCGCACGAGCCCGACAATGGCATGGGACACATGGTGATGAATTATTCCATTCCTCATTTGATGTCGTCAGAACAGTACATGCTGTTGTTCGACAATCCGGCCAAAGCTTTAGTAGACATTGGTAAAACCCAATCCGATACGTTAGAATACAAAAGCGAAGGAGGCAATATGGTGTATTATTTCATCAATGGCCGTTCCTTTCAAGAGCTGATTCAAAATTTTACTACGCTGGTGGGCAAACAACCCCTGCCCCCGATGTGGGCGTTGGGATACATTCAGTCCCGCTTTGGCTATAAAACCCAGCAAGAAGCAACCGAAGAACTCGACAAGTTGCTGGAAGCGGGCTACCCAGTAGATGCCTTGGTGTTGGATTTATATTGGTTTTCGGACCACGAGCGCCCCAAGTGTATGGGCAACCTGGATTTTAACCAAAAACATTGGCCTAAACCTCAGGAAATGATCCAGTATTTTGCCAGCAAAGGGGTAAAGACAATTCCCATTACTGAGCCTTTCTTTACAATGAACTCCGACCATTATGAGGAATTGGTGGCTCAGGATTTATTGGTAAAAAACAAAGAAGGAGCAGTAAGAACCATCCCTGAGTTTTTCTGGGGAGAGGCAGGGTTACTCGATATTTTCAAACCCGAGGCCAAAACCTGGATGTGGAACCGCTATAAGTACATGAAACAATACGGTTTTGATGGATGGTGGGTAGACTTGTGTGAGCCTGAAGTGCATCCCGAAGATATGGTACACGTAAATGGTACCGCCAACGAAGTACACGGGGTATTTGGGCACGAATGGGCCAAAATGTTGTATGAGGGATATCAGCAAGAGTATCCTGATGAGCGGGTGTTTCAATTGTCTCGAGCTGGCTTTGCCGGATCGCACCGTTTTGGAGTAGTGCCTTGGTCAGGCGACGTACGCCGTAGCTGGGCTGGACTCAAGGCCCAACCATTGATTATGCTCAGTGTGGGTTTTTCAGGTATTGGTTATATGCACTCCGATACGGGTGGATTTATTTATGGAGAGAAGGATTCTGAATTGTATACTCGTTGGATGCAATATTCAGTGTTTACTCCAGTAGTAAGGCCTCATGCCAGCGACGAAATTTATCCTGAACCTACTTTCTGGGAAGAAGAAGTGCAGAATAACATCAAACCATTCATTCAGTTGCGTTATCAGTTGTTGCCTTACAACTATACCCTGGTTTGGAAAAATGCTACCAGTGGAATGCCTTTGGCCAGGGCCTTGTTTACTGAGTTCAAAGGAGTGCCCGACAGCATCGAGGATCAATACATGTGGGGAGATGCCATGTTAGTAGCCCCTGTGCTAGACAAAGGGGTAACCAACCGCAACGTATATTTGCCCAAAGGCAACTGGTATGACCTATGGAACAATGAATATCTATCGGGTGACAGTACCATCAATGTAGCCCTCACTTTAGACAAAATTCCGGTGTATATCAAGGCTGGGAGCCTCATTCCTACCACCGATCAGGTACAATCTACTTGCTTTTACAGTACCGAGCATTTGAAATTAACTTACTATGTAGGAGATGCGGACAGTCAAGCCCAACTTTATTTTGACGATGGCCAAACCCACAACGCTTACGAGCGAGGTTTGTATGAGTTGTTGACGGTAGATACCAAGGTAACGGCACAAAGCATCGATTTTGAGACGCAAACCGAAGGTGGAGAGTACAACGGAAAACCTGCTCAACGTATGTTTACAATGGAAGTAGTGGGGTTGACTGCGGTACCACAAACCGTGATGTCGGGAGACAAATCACTGGCCTTTGCCTGGAACGATGAAAGTAAGCTACTTAGTTTTGAGACGGACTTACAATCTAAGTTGAAAATATTGAAATAAGCAAGGGAGGTTCCCTTGACCTCTCTGACAATGTGTGATTATAACCTTTTAATTTTTTTGAGAACGATGAAAATCCCCTACTTGATTGAGTAGGGGTATTTTTTTGAAAATAAAATTGATAACGAAGGTGCATATAGACTTCATTAATTGGGATTTCCGGAGGTAAAATGGCGTTTGGTTGAAGAAAAAATAAAAATACCCAAATACGATATCTTGAAAAAAGATACGTACTTAAGTAGAGGTCCATACTGCTAGACATTTTTCGTTTGTGGAGACACCATGGCTGTCAGGCTAACCATAATGAAGGCGAATTTTCTTCCACGTTCATTGCTTCCCGCCTCGGTTCGGTGTCTCCACGAACCGATGAGGTCCCCAAAATCAGACATCGAGACGATCTGATTAGTTCCTAAATTGTGTATATTGTAAAAAAGCCCGCAAATTCTATGATTACCATTGATCAATATCCATTAGAATTAAAATTTCCTAAAGATACCCAACTGACCGATGAGGAATTCTTCTTGTTTTGTCAGGAGAACCAAGATTTGAAATTAGAAAGAACCAAAGACGGAAATATCGTAGTTATGACACCCACTGGATCAGAAACCGGCAATAGAAATAGTGAAATTATTGGTGATTTGATTATTTGGAATCGCCAAACCAATTACGGAAGGGTATTCGACTCCTCGAGTGGCTTTACCTTGCCCGATGGCTCAGTGCTTTCTCCCGATGCCTCTATCATTGCCCACCATCGTTGGGAGCAACTTAGCAAAGAAGAACGTAGGAAGTTTGCTCCTATTTGCCCTGAATTTGTGATCGAACTAAAATCAGATACAGATCAATTGAGTGTGCTTCAGACCAAAATGCAAAATTGGCTAAATAATGGAGCAAAACTAGGTTGGCTTATTGATCCTGCTCAGGAACAAGTACTGATTTATCAGCCCAATACTGAAGTAAAAACGGTGACTGGTTTTGCTCAAACCCTGCAAGGGGAACCGGTTTTGGTTGGTTTTCGGTTTGCATTACAAGTATTACAATAGTCAATAATGGCTCGGCATCATTGTTTAATGATATAAACAGTGAATGCGAACCATCTAAAGTAATGTTATACCGAGTTAAATGCTCAATATTTCTACCATTCTAAGCAACTCCTGATTGATGGGTTTCTTCTTGTTGATGGCTTCCTCAAAGGGAGTATACACCAACTGATTGTTTCTGATACCCGCCATCATACAAGCCTTGCCATCCCGCAACCCTTCTACTGCTCCAACCCCAGTACGGCTGGCTAAAATACGGTCCATTGCAGTAGGAGAGCCCCCTCTCTGGATGTGTCCCAGGGTAGTCACTCGAATATCTAGCCCCTCAGTGGCTGCTTTTACTTCCGAAGCCAGTTTGGTTGCATTTCCCATTACTTCACCTTCAGCTACCAATACAATGGCCGAAGCCTTGTGTTGCAGTTTTCCTTTTTTGAGGGCATTGGTAATGTCTTCGGCGGTGTTGCTATTTTCAGGTGCTACAATCATTTCGGCTCCCCCTCCAATACCCGATTGTACCGCAATGTATCCAGAATCGCGACCCATTACTTCTACAAAAAACACCCGATTATGAGAATCTGCCGTATCTCGTATCTTGTCAATGGCTTCCAATGCCGTATTTACGGCCGTATCGTAGCCTATGGTGTAGTCTGTACCATAGATGTCGTTATCGATGGTACCCGGACAACCAATAATGGGAAGACCAAACTCTTCATAAAATATCTTGGCCGCCGTGAAAGTTCCGTCTCCTCCAATGGCTACCAAACCATCAATATCAAAATGACGGAGTTGTTGATAGGCTTTTTTGCGACCTTCGTGGGTTCTAAATTCTTCGCTGCGTGCCGACTTGAGTATCGTACCCCCTTTTTGGATGGTATTACTTACATTGTGAGACTCCATACGGTGAATACGACCTCGAATCATTCCTTCGTAGCCTCGCATGATGCCATAGATTTCTAAGTTGTGGTAGGTAGCGGCACGTACTACTGCCCGGATACAGGCATTCATACCCGGTGCATCACCACCAGAGGTGAAAACAGCAATTCGTTTCATTGTCTGATAAATATTTGTGTATGGTAATAGGGTTTAGAGTTATGCTTTGTTTGATAGAATTTTAATAAATGTATTATGTTTATATAGTACAATTCTACTATCAGTTTTCAGTATTGTATCTAGGTATTTTTGAATCCCTACACTACAGAGTATACAATTGTCAGGTAGATTGTTTTCGCTTTTATTCAAGAAATTATCTTAAAATATTGGTAAGATTTGGTTTTATCAAGCAAGACTTATGATTAACCGATGTAGATACCTCAATTTCAGAATAAAAAGTGAGTGAAAATACAATTGAATATAATGGGTATTTTATAGGATTAATTTTCTTTCAAACTACCTACCGATCACCAAGCAGCTTTTTGCTTCTGTACTCCTATATTGTACCACTCTAACACCAAATTTACTCCATTTTTTTTATAAATACAGTTAGTATTCAATATAGAGTTGCTCTATGCAATATAGAATCATAAATATCGCCTTAGTTTTTCTAAAATTGTAATCATAAAATGAATAGTATTGAGCGAAGTAATGAAAGTATCTCAATATTATATTATTAGAGGTTTTTTTATGATTATTTGGGTAGGGTTGTGAGAGGAATGCCTCTTTACATAGGTTTTGCCATCATAGCGATTCCTTCGAATAGTATAAAAACAAACATTGAGTTTGAAGATAAAAGTACTATTTCAAGGCTTGAAACTATAAACGCAAAACCTGCATTGAATTGCTGTTATATCAACAAAAGAAGTTACAAAATCGTGTGTTTGTAATATTTTTAACCATAGTATATATTATAGTATCAGATAGCCGAAGCCCAGTGGACTTTGGCTATTTTTTTTTAATAAAAATGAGCCATATTCATTGAGCAAATACTGCATCCAATAATTCTGCATAAAACTGCTTGTAAGTATCCGAATAGCTAGATTGAATAAAAGTTCCAACATTGGTAGCAGTAATGATAGTCGTATCGCTATCAGGGAAATAAAATACATCAATGCCTGCGCCTAACGAACCTCCAACATGTCCTACTCTAAAGCCATAGGGAGTCTTGCCACGAAATAAACCAAGACCGGATTGATAATTGGGATCATTTGTTTCATTCCAGGTCGTCATTTGTTCAAAAAGTGTAGGTGACAGGAGTTTTCCATTAAATAAAGCAGTAAGAAACCGATCATAGTCTTCTACACTGGCTATGATGCCGTCAGAACCAGTCAATATATTCGTAAGATGGTTATTGATTGCTGAAACATCATCTAAGGTCCCATTTTCATCGACGTCAAAATATGATTTGACCAATCCTTGAGGATTTGGATAGCCTGCTTGATCTTTATAAAAAGTATGCTGGAGTCCCAATGGCTCAATGATGGCCGAGGTATAGTATTGCTGATGTGGTAGGCCGGTTACCTTGTCTATCACTTGGGCTAATACCTCATAGCCGGTGGAAGAGTAGCGATGGCCTTGTCCAGCTGGAAAAAGAGGTGCTTGGTCAAATTCATAGGCAGTGAGGTCACTTGTGGTGATACCGAAAGGATCGTTTCTAATATCCTCGTGAAATGCCGGATTTAAATCAAAATTGGGAATGCCAGACCGATGAGACAGAAGCTGGCGAATGGTAACAGTGTGACCATTAGGGAGCCTGGCTACAACGTTATCAGGCAAATAGTGATGTGCCAAATCATCCAGAGCAATTACCCCACTCTCCACCAACTTCAATACAGCCACTGCACAAAAGAGCTTTCCTACGCTCGCACCATATAAAATAGACTGAGTTGACATGGTAATTGCTTGTTCAACATTTGAGAAACCAGCGGCACCTACCCATTTTTCTTCACCAGGTTTTTTGATCAAGGCCACTACACCAGAAAGCCCCTGACTATGGTACTTGTTCAAGATCTCTTGGTAGGTAAGTTTTTGGGGTTCGATGTCATTAGAACGACAGGCTGCAAAAAGTAATAGGGCCAAAAATACCCGAATCATTAAGTATTTCATACATTTCATCATTTGATTTGAGGATCGAAAAAAGAGGGTTTTGAGACTTGAAGTGAAGTTTATTTGGTTGAATTTTACTGAACCGTAGGAAAAAACGTACTGAAACGACCCGATTGCAATGAGATTGGATGTATTTTTAAGAATGTTGGATCCATTTTTTGAATGCTGCTGATTTTGCTCGGCTCACAATTGTTTCAATGGGTGTTGAAGTTCCAGATAAGATGACTTTTAGTTTGTCATTCTCTATCCGGGTATACGAGGAAACCATATTCCTTGAAACAATCCATTGTCTATTGATCCTCATAAAAAATGGGGGAAGTTGATGTTCTAGTTGCTGCAGTGACCCATCTACCAGGTAAACATCACCATTATTCATGATTGCTTTAATTATCTTATGTTCTAAAAGGAATCCCAGTGTATCATCAAGTGGAAGAATAATTTTTTGTTTTCCTCGGGAGGCGAAAATATTTGTTTTTTGAGGAAAGGATGAGGGCAAGCTTTTGGAAAGGTAGGTCTGATAAATACGAATGAAGTAAATGAGATTAAGAACAATAACAAATAGCTCAATCACGAGTAAATCCTGAGTAAAAAAAATAAGTAACATACTTTTTGAAAACAGGAGGGTCTGGACAAAGTAAAATAAAATAGAGGTTGGGATGGCAACCAATGATGCCCCAATAAGCTGTTGGAAAAGGTGTTGAAAAGGCTGGTTCTTATCTTGATATTGGTAGTAGCAATGAACGATGTAGATTCTGGCAATGATCCAAGTCCAGAAGGTAGAAAAAAGATCCCAGCTAAAATCAAGAATTTTTATTGGTGAGAAATAGTCTATAGGGTAAGTGATGAAAAAATTAATGATGGTAACCGTTGGAACTCCAATAATGATAAACTTTTTATCTTTCAGAGGAGAATCTAGTAGGCGAAATAGAGTCATTTTTTAGCTTTTACAGACAAAGGTGTCACCAAATAAATGAGGTGAATATCAGGTTCTCTAATATACTACTAATCTATATTTTTATGAACCCAATATTCACATAACTCAATTACCTCACAGATTTATATCCTTGACCTGAAATAGCTATTCCCCTTCGCCAGAGTTCTCATCTATTTCGCCATATACTTCATATTTTTCGAGGTCTTCTTCTACCACCTTCCGATACAGTGTACTATTATATTCATACAAATCTTGCTCATCGATGGCTACCGTAGCGGCCTCTTTGGGTAGACTAGGCACTACTGCACCAGTAGGTGGCTTGGTTACTTCATAAGCATTTTCATTGTCTGTATTTACTTGGGTGTAGTACATGCCTTGATAGTAATAGTAAGTAGCAGGTCCGACGGCAAAACGATAATAACCAACCGGTAAAGTTCTAATTCGAATTCCTCTTGGTGCGGCTACTACTACATAACCGCCATCAGCGGGGCGGTAAAAGAGCCCTCGGTGGTAGTAAAATCTTCGGGTACGATAAGTAAGCACTGCGTGGCCAGTAGGCAATATTGCCACCCTTCTACGCGCGGGTCTTACCCGATATACCAATCGTGATCTACGAAAACGCCTTCGTACGATTCTACGAGTACGACGACGCTGGGTGCTGCGTACGGTTCTTCTACGGGTATGTCTTCTTTCTTTTCTAATTTTGTGCCTTACTCTGCGACGCTGCGCATTGGCTTTTTCATATACCAAAGTCGTGGCTACAATCAATACAATGAGGAAAATAATTTTTTTCATACG
>CALDJV010000694.1 GCA_937899305.1 uncultured Cytophagaceae bacterium | reverse complement strand
AACTCTTTTTCTTTCTTCTGAAAAAAAAGCTTATCTTTACGAAAACGTTCTATGACAAAACAGTGTAAAACTGTAGTTGTGTGGTGCTGAAAATGCCTATGTCAATGACTTGAACCTCTGAAGGTTAGGGTACGCGGAGTATTCTCCTTTTGGGTTGGAGCTAGCTGGAATAAGTAAGACAAATAAGCCCCAACACAAGTTCACTTATAATGGTAAAGAGAAGCAAAGTGAGTTTGGGTTGAATTGGTTGGATTATGGAGCTAGAAATTATGATGCTGCTCTAGGTAGGTGGCATGGTATTGATCCGCTTGCAGAAAGGTTTTATGATTTGAATCCTTACAATTATGTTGAAAATAAGCCTATCAATATGGTTGATCCAAATGGAAAAACAGGGGAAGCCAAAATCAACAAGAAGAAGAAAACTATTACGATTCGAAGTACTATCTATTTCTATGGGGGTAAAGCTTCTCGAGAAATTGCAAAAGCATCAGCAGCCGAAATTGAAGGTATGTGGAATGCTGCTGGAGGTGTGGTTACGATAGATGGTGAAGACTATACAGTTAAATTTAAAATTAAAGGTAAAAAAATTTCAAAGAAAAGGGCTAAACGAAAGTTGAGGAGAAATCGCAGAAGAAAAGCAAAGGGAAAGACAAGTGCTGAAAAGTTCAATTTTATAAAGGTGGAAGCAGGTGGCCCTGGCGATGTCTCATATATGGATGCACTGGGTAGCAACACAGGTGTGTGGTTTACGGAAAACAACTTAGGAAGCTCCACAACTGCGGCTCATGAGTATGGGCATGGTGTAGGTCTTGACCACCCAACAGGGACTCATAGGGTTACTTTCATACAACAAAATGGAAGAAGTGTAATGTTAAGAGGTCTTGCCGCAGATGAGAGAGGTGGAAATCCTGGTATTATGTCTCCAAGAGGTACTATTGTAGATTCTCAATTTCAATGGAATCCAAGAGCTAGAGTAACTAATGCAGGTCGCAA
Organism: uncultured Cytophagaceae bacterium; assembly: GCA_937899305.1. GTDB lineage: Bacteria > Bacteroidota > Bacteroidia > Cytophagales > Microscillaceae > Microscilla. The sequence goes on along the minus strand of CALDJV010000694.1, from coordinate 9,044 downwards.
TGCTGTCAGGATGGAGTTTGGAGCTAGCTTAAATCCTGCTAGAAGAACTGTAACTCAAGGCGATATTAATGGATTAAATTTACCTAGCGTATTTAGACAGAATAATATGCGAAAGAAAGTAAGTGTAGGAAATGCTAGAAATACAATGCATTAAAACTATTTTGAAAACGATTAAAATTATCTTTATGAAAGTTTTTTTATTATTCTTTTTGTTTTCTTTTAGTATGGTTCAGGCTCAAAAAAAACAAGAGGATGTATTGCTAACCAAGGCTTGCCAAATTCAAAAATATGAAATATGTGGTATTCAAGATACTACTGCTTGTCTATTAAAGGGAAAAATTACAAACTACAAAAACTTGAACCTAAAAAATGTAGTATTTGAATTATCAAATCATAAACCTTTAGAAATAGATAATCAGGGTTTTTTTAAAACATATATAGATTGTTCTCAAAATATTCTAACCATAAAGAAGAAAGGAAGAAAAGTTTTTGCTTTTACTCTTTGCAAGCCATTCTATGCTAAAAGTGGAGAAATCATTTGCATTGATTTAATATTGTCTGATCGTTTGGAGTGACCCAAATGGCCCCTAACTGACTCAAGCATTCACTTGTGATCCAGGATAGTAAATTAATAATGAAATTCTTGTTCATTAATTTGAGCAGGGCTTTTTAGTTGTAAATTGTCTGCATCAGGATGTCCAGGATTGGGGGATTAGCAGGATTTCATTGCAGTTTTTTTGTTTCGTTTGAGATGCTGAAAGTCAAGAAGTTATAGTTATAAAAGAGTAGGGGAGTATGTACTTTTGCAACGATTTGGGATTGGTTATTAGACTAATCTTAGCCCTGTTCTTTGGGAAAGAACAGGGCTTTTTTTGTATTGGAGTGGGTTATTTTTAATCACCAAGCCTGAATCACTGTTGTTGATTCGGCCTTACTAGTAAGCTTACGCGCTTTGTTTGGAAAATTAATCTGAAAAAAGCTAATTTGGATTCATTCCTCCTTATCCTTTATCTTCAACAGCTTTTATATAAAATGGGTTTAGGGCAGTATACTCAAAACATAAAAAATACACAAAGCCAATGGGAAAGGCACTAAAGCTAAAAAACTAAATCAGTTAAAAGAGGATGTTTTATCTTTTTTATTAAACAAAGTAAATGACGAAAATTATATAACTAAATATGATGAAATGGCGAGTTTAGTATATGAATATCGTTGTTTTACAAAAGAAGAGGTATTAGAAGAAATGCAATCCCTAGGTGTTGAATTAAATGATAAGGACATTTTGTCTGATGGACAAGAAGATGTCTTTATAGATGTAGTAGATCGTCTTTTAGAGTGTTTTGGGGAAACTAGGAACTTAGATTGGTAAAGTCCCAACTGACTCAAGCATTCACTTGTGATCCAGGATAGTAAATTAATAATGAAATTCTTGTTGATTCATTTGAGCAGGGCTTTTTAGTTTCTTTTTCGTATCTTTTTGGAATATCAAGGCATTAAATCAAGCTCTCTGTAACTATAAGAAGCATTGGTGTGATACCAAGAAGAACAAAACTAAAGGATACTTTTACCATTCAAAGAGTGAGATAATGGAAATAATTAATTCAAAACAACTTGAAGAACTTATTGAATCAAAGGACTTTTTTTCAAAGGTCATGTCATTGAATGAAGTTTTGAGCTTAAGTAACACGGCAATCTCGCGGGCCTTTGAACTGCTACAAGAGGCTGATTCTGATAATAGAATGGTAGTATCAGAAATAATTTTCAATGTTATCAGCAATGCGAGAAAGCTTGAGGATGACTTAATATGCCTTTATAATGAGACAAATGATGAAGATTTACGTTTTGATATAGCTATAATTTTGATGGAAACAGGTAATTTATCTGTAAAGAACGATTTGATAAATTTTATCAGAGAAGGTGAAATAGACAAAGCCATAGAAGCAGCTATAAGACTGTCAAAGTTTAAAATAAAAGAGGCTATTGAACCTATTCAAAACAGGTTATTATCTTGTACTAATGATCAACTAGAACAAATATCCCATTTAATAGATGCACTGGACGGTTTAGGTGGTAAAGTTCCAAAAGAGTTGAATACTAGGTTAAGTGAATTAGAGCTACCTTGGCATTTGAAAATTAGATTTGAAAACCCTGGTTTATTTAAGTCTTCCAAAGGAGGCTTGAAATAAATATCAATCCTATTTATGTTATTAATTCAAATACTTTTAGATGATGAAGTCATCGCAGAAGCTGATAACATCCAACTGGAATACTATTCTACCTCTACTTTGAGAAAGTTTTATTTTACTGGTTTACAACCGAAAATTGATAATGTTCTGTTGGAAATAGACGACGTATTGTGGGTGGAAATTCATTACTTTAGTGGGAACAAAAACGACTTCCATTATTCAGATTCCATTGAGCTGGAATTATATGAGATAAATCATTCTAGTTCAGATTTATGGATATTAACAGGGATGCTTACAAATTATTATAGCCAAGGTATTATAGATGTATATAATTATTGGAAGTCAGGAAAAGAATTACAATGGTATAATCTTCCAAAAGATATTTCAATTATAGACTACATATCATCCTGCTTAAAGTTTTCCTCTATCCAAGAGATTACACCAAAACAAGATCGTTTTGAGCTTGATTTTAGCAGAATCAAATCAGAACTAGAAATATCTTGTGCATTTGCAGAAGAGTTTTTGGGTAAACGAAGTTACATGGGACGTTATCTAGATACTTTCAATGACTGTTTATTGACTTTGTATCATCATCATGGGTATTTTGAAGACAAAACGATTGTATTGAAATATAAGAACCTGTCCATCGATGAAGAGCTACAAGCTTTGATTGTTGAGCTAAAATCTATTCTCAATACATATAAGTTTCAGGTTGTAGAAGTGTAAACTTGGTGAGTTTAAGTATCCCAGTAGGTCAGAATGTGGGTGAACATCATCATAGCTAACTACTCGAGCTATATTTGAATAAGGTGCTGCTTGATACAAAGCCCTCAGTTGAGAAAAAATTGCGTGATATGATTGAAGTTTTTTGCTTAGACAATAGTGAATTGGCCGCATTTGAAGCGATCAATAAAGGTTACAGGAGAGATATTTACGTGAAGTTATTGGGAGGATTTTATCATTTGAATATTTACGACATCACTCGTTTGAGGCAAGATTTCGAGGCAGAAGTAGAACAGGATAGGTGTTACAGTGTTGATCCAAATTTAGTGTTAGTAAATGAAGTGAATATAAACGAAGTAAAAAATGTTATTGATCATCTGTACAAACAAAAGTATTTTGATAAAATAAAGCCGCTGGAAAATCACAAATTAAAACATTTGACACTTTTACCTTATGCTGTTGTACCTTGACTGATACAAACCTTATCCCTAGACTGATGAGGCGTTCTATACTGTGATCTATCATGGTAAATTCGTTGTAGAGGCAAGATTTTACTCCTCAAACCCTCCCAATCAACCCCACTATTTCTCCCGATACCAACATCCTAACCTAATCGGTTCCACCGTCAAATCACCACTTGATAAAGTGCCCCTGAAACTCCCCGTTTTTTTTCATAAAAAATACCTCAGAAGTTTGACAATACCCCCTGAATTATCTACTTTGAAATAAATCTTTTGATCACCCTTTTTCAATCATAGTCAGCAAATGTTGTGTGTATCACATTCAACCCATCACACCGCAAATACGATCTATAATTTGCGATGTTTTACCAATACTTCATCAATTGGTGCGCCCGTCATTGGTCATTGCCTCCTGACCCTGCGAGCCGCGAGTTACTCCTACTTTTCTCGGTTCTTTACTCACCCATCTTAACCTGTTAAACTCAACCCTATGAACTACGAAAATGTACTGCAACCACAAAAAGTAATTACCCACGGAGCAAGGTGTACATTATACAAAGGTGAAGTAGTACGCTATGCTGGCTTGCCAAAGTATCCTTTGGCTATAGTGGTTTATAACAATACCGATACTGAGGTACTTTTTCGGGTGGCTTACAACGACGAACACCCCGAAGCATTGGTGGCCCAAACCCTCGAAAACAGCGGGTATTCGCTGGGTCACGCTTACTTGATCAATCCTGCTCTTACCAAATCCTACGAGATTACGATTGGAGTGTCAGACTTTAACCCCGATGGGGCCAGCTTAGAAGTCTACATTGCTTGTGCGGGGCTACCCAATGACCCATACGTGCAAGCGCATCAACTTTCTAAAGAAGGAATCCCCTTTATTTTCAATGGATACAGCAAGTTGTATTGTACTCCTGGCCTTGAGTGGTATCACCTCAAAGTAGAAACCGCCGAAGAAGGGTTGACTGGGTTTGTTTTTCAAGACCAACAAATCATTGTCAATGGCCTGAATGTAGCACCTAATCGGCAATATCTACAAAACCTAGTGACCATTGGGGCTGGGATGCGACCCGAACAAGTTACATTCAATACAGTACAAGGTACCAAATGGGAACACGAACTATACGGAGCCTTGTCACAGCTTGCGTACATTCCGGTAACGGCTGTTGACAACCATGAGTTAGGGCGTATCAGCCTTACTCCGGCGAAGTAGCCGAATAAGTATAAAATAATCGGCCGTTTTTGGCCGTGATATCGACCATATTAATAGCATTAAGTATTAATTAACCTTTTCAATATCAGCGACTTATGAATTTAGCCAATCTATTCAACACCAAAAACATCATCAACAATGGAGCAAGATGTACCTTGCGCCGTGGTGAACTAGTCCGTTATGTCAATTTACCCGAACAACCCATAGCGGTGGTCATATGTAATAATACCAACCAAACCACCAGGATTCGGTTAGGGTATAACAATGAATATCCTCAATCGTTTATGGTCCCTGCTCCTCAGGAAAGTGGTTTTTCTGTAGGACACATTTACCTGCTAAATCCAGCGGTTACCCACCATCACGAAATCGCCCTGGCTCTGCCGCAAGATCTAGAAGAAGGCGCTAGTGTGGACGTGTACCTGGTCAGCAGCTTTTTACCCTTTCAAGAAGATAAGATCCAAAATGTAGCCATCCCCTTAGATGGAGACTTTGTGCCTTTTAAAGGATATTCCAGAATGTACTGTACTCCTCAGTTCAACTGGTACCTCATGCAGGTAGACTCTACCCAAAAAGGTTTGGTGAGTTTATTCTTTCAAGACAATAAGGTGAAGGTCATTGGATTGAACCTGGCCCCTCAGCATGAATGTACCTTTCGAGACTTGGTTACGGTGGGGGCAGGCATAGATGCCAACAGGGTAACATTTGACCGAAAAGAAGGGTCCCGCTGGCAGTACGAATTTTTCGGTTCCATTACTCAAGTGGTATTTAGCCCAGTGCTCAACGCTGACCAAGCCATGATAGGACAGTTAAGCCTGCTTACTAAGTAAACAATCCATTAAAGATCAGTAAAACATCGCACACGCAAGTCAAGCTTGATAAAGCAAGTGGTTTTTAGAATATAAATCATTGACATCCACATGCGGAGGGTGCGCTCAAGAAGTGCGCCATATATTATATCTTGTTGTGATTTTTATATAAAAATTATACAATTTTAATTTGAAAGTATAATTATAAAAAAGACACCTTTTTAGGTATGTAATATAGCAATTTAGGTAGTTGTTTTTAAGATTAATAGGCTTAAAATTAGCTTTTTATGGTGGTTTTGACTCAAAATCACCCTGGTATTCCTATGCTTCTTTGTAAGTTTATTGTTGAGGTTTTTTATTGTTTTCAAATAAAAATAATTATAAAAAATATTTTGCGTTATAAAACTATTTTTGGTTACTTGGCCCTCAATAAAATCAGTCAATTGATTTTATTTTTTTCAAATTCTTCAACAATCCTAAACTTATCAGAATCATGATGATTTCAAGAATCCTAAGAGCAGATCAAGTCATTTCCAATGGCGCAATGTACAACTTGAAAGCAGGCGAAGTTATCAAATATGATAGTCTTCCCAATCAACCAGTTGCAGCAATTTTTTACAACAAAACTGGCAATACGACGACCGTTTTTGCTGATTACCTGAGCTCTACTTCTATCCGTTTGGATGCCGTACAAGGTGGTGCATTTGGCAATGGGTATTGTTATGTGTTCAACCCCGCTGAAACCAACGCAAGCGAAATCAATTTCAGATTGAGCGCAACTTCTCAGCCTGAGGCCAATGTAGATGTTTATTTGGTAAGCCTTTATTTCCCAGCAGGCGTCAATACTGGAGTAAACAATCAAGAATTGCCTTTAAATGGTTCACCTGTTACTCTCGACGGTTTCTCAAGAGCCTATTGTACTCCAACTTTTGCTGAGTATGAAATGGTTATGAGAGCCAGCGATACTGGTTTCATCACTTTAGGTTTCCACGATGATGTAATTGAGGTATACGGGGTAAACTTAGCACCTGATGCTCAACTACGCAAGTACGTGATCTTGGATAATGGTGGAATGAACCCTGCCAAGGTACATTTTAACCTCCCAGAGCCAGGAAATACATACACCAAGTTGTTCTACGGCTTGCAATCTCAGTATGTATTTACTCCAATCATTGCGGCTGATGCCAAGGATGCAGGTAGCCTAGCTATCCAGCAAGTAGGGTAATTTGCGTTACTATGAAACACACTCTTATAAGAAACAAGCCCAATGGCTTGTTTCTTTGATTGATTACCTCTGGAAAAGTTTTAGACACATCAAACAAATTTTTCGAGAGTGAATAAAATGTGTATAAAAAAAGCCACCGTAAATAGTCCGGAACCTGGCATTGGTCTCCCCGCCTCCTATCCTCATTGTTATAGTTATTTACCACCATTTACCCGCTCCGTATCCAGTATCTGCTTAGTACTATAGGTAAATTAGAAAAAAAAACAGATCTTGCTACAGTGCGGTTTGCTTCATAGACCAAGACAAATAAGGAATGGTAAATGAGTAAATCGTGATGAACGACCTCAAAAAGACGTTTCTGCTACAAACAAAAAAACAATTTGTTGCTTATATACAAAAACTCAATATGAGTTCTCACTTAACCTACAAAACTTATCATAAAATGAAATTCAGACCTACCTGGTGTAGTGGCTACATCATTGTAGTACAATGGTGCCTATGGGGTATATTTTTCACCATGTTGAGTAGCCCAGTAAGCTATGCCCAATCCCAAATTTCCAAAGTTTCCCATTCGAAAGAACCAACCGACACTGAAAGAATTCAATTGTCGCTCCAGTTGGGCGAACAGCATCGGTTTTCGCCTAAGGAGGCTGAAGCCTATTTCAAAGCAGCACTTAATTTGGCGCAAAAAAGCCAAGACGCAATGAGGGCTACCCAGGCCTATGTGGCTTTGGGAAAACTAAAGTCAGACTACCGTCAATACAAGCAAGCTTATGCGTATTTTCAAAAAGGGAAAAAGCAGGCCAAACGTGAGTTCTTACCCCGAGAGCAAATTGATTGTTTGATAGGGATCAGCCGCATTTTAATCCATCGTAACCAGCAACATGCGGCCCTACAACACTATCATGAAGCCCTTAAATTGGCCGAGCAATCCAAAGGTTGGTCTCAAATGGGGTTGGTGCTCAGTAAAATTGGAGAACTACATCGTTTACAAAAAAACTTTGTGCTTGCTTTTGAGTATCTCGAGAAAGCGACGGCAATTGCTAAAAAATACCAGCTTCCTACTTTAGAATTCGAGGCATTGGCCATCAAGAGTACCACCTATGTAGATTTAAAACAATACGATTTACTGGAGAGGACAACTCAAGAAGCCCTCATGATTGCGATGCATGCCAAAGACAGCACCTTGTTTGCCCGCGCTTACAATGGTTTGGCCATTGCGCATACCTGTTTGAAACAATACGAAGAAGCCATTTTTTATTATAAGAAGGCCCTGCAAATTAAACTTAAAACCAAGGACTATCGAAGCCTGGTCACGATTTACCACAACATAGGGGACTTGTACCGTAGGATAGCAGCCCATAGCAAAGCCATTACTTATTTTCAGAAATCACTGGAGTATGCCGAAAAGAGAGATGATCTCATTGCGGCAGGAGTGATGCTTCGCAACATTGGGGAGATGTACCACAAAAAAAATGCATATGCCAAGGCCGAAAATTATTTACAACAAAGTAAGGCAAAGTTTCTAAAACTAGAGTCTCTTTTTGAACTCAGTACCAATTATCAACTATTGGCGACCAACTATGCTGCGATGGATGACTTTAAACAGGCATACCACTATCATACTTTACACAAACAATTGTACGACAGTGTATTCAATAACCAAAAGTCAGAGCAAATGACTACCCTCGAGCGGCGCTTCAAAGACGAGAAAAAACAAAAAGCCATTGCGTTGCTCAAAGAAGAGTCTAAACTACAAAAAGAAACCGCTCGTTTTCAGAAGAAGTTACGCAATATGGCTTTGGTAGGGTTGGTACTCATGATTTTTACCCTGGTACTGCTCTATAATCGTTATCAGTTGCGCCACAAGCTATTACAGCAAAGGAGCAAATTGCTTGAGCAAGAAAACGCCCGCCACAAGGCCGAAGGTTTACGGTTAGAAACTGAACAAAAACTGGAACAGGCCGAAAACAAACAACTGAAACTTGATTTGGCTTATAAAAACCGAGAACTGGCCACTTCTACGTTGTTGGTGCATCACAAAAACGAAGTACTCAGTAACATTCAAGGTGAGTTGACCTTGATTCAAAACGAGTTGCCTGGAAAGTGGTCGCCCAAGCTGGTCAAGATTCAAAAGATCATCAAGGAAAACGGGAATTTGGAAGAAGATTGGGAACAACTCAAGCTGCATTTCGACCAAGTACACCCTAATTTTTTTCGTACCCTTCAGGAAACATTTGATAACCTATCGAAAAACGATTTGCGACTGTGTGCCTACATCCGCATCAATCTGACCAACAAAGAAATCGGACGCATACTCAATGTTGGTTTCAAGAGCATTCAGGTAGCCAAATATCGTCTTAAGAAAAAACTAGGATTGACCAAAGAGCAAGATTTGAGTGAGTTTATTCAGCAGGTTTAAAG
>CALDJV010000693.1 GCA_937899305.1 uncultured Cytophagaceae bacterium | reverse complement strand
GGAAAATCGGAATAATTCCTTTAAATATATTCTTCTTAAGGAAACAGCATTGGACTATCGACTGTGGACCAAAGATGAACCTTCAACTTGAAGTCAAAACGAAACTTTATTTTTCACGAATTACTTACCAAGTCTTTTGCTTTTTTTTGCGGGCAGCTGGGAACAAAATATTGTTGAGTATCAGGCGGTAGCCGGGTGACGTGGGGTGTAAATTCAAATCAGTAGGCTCCTCACCCGTTTGGTGACGATAATCCTCTGGATCGTGTCCACCGTAAAAAGTCCAGGTACCCTTGCCAAAGCTCCCGTGAATGTAACGTACTTCATTGGCTTGTTTGGTTTCGCCCATTACGATGACATCTGGCTTGACCAATCGTTTTTTGAAAGCGGTAGTTTGTCCCAAAAAACCTTTGATCACATTCTGGTGATTTTGAGTAAGCATGGCTGGAATGGGGTCCCATTTGGCCGAAAACTTAAACAGGGTAAAAAAGTCATTGCTTTCGTTGAGCCCTCTTTCAAAGTACTGATTGTCAATGTTGGAATACTCATATTCGAACGGATTGCGGCTCAATTTGAAGTTCCGAAAAGCAAAAGTATTTTTATAACTCAACTTACTCTGAGCAGCCGGGTCAGCTGGATCGCCATCGTACATCGATTCGCAAATATCTACGCCTTCGGCCGAAAGGGCAATATCGTAGGTATCAGCAGCGGAACACATGGCAAACAAAAAGCCTCCTCCTGCGCAGTACTCCCGAATTCTCTTGACCACGGCCAATTTCATTTGAGATACTTTTTTATAGCCAAATTTTCTAGCGGTTTCTTCAAAAGCTTTCTTTTGTTTGATGTACCAGGGTTTATGACGAAAAATACGGTATACCTTTCCATACTGCCCCGTAAAATCTTCGTGGTGTAAATGCAACCAATCATATTTGGGCAACTTATTGGTCAGCACCTCTTCATCAAATACCACATCGTAGGGAATTTCAGCGTAGGTCAATACCAAGGTCACGGCATCGTCCCAGGGTTGTTTGAATTTAGGAGAATATACCGCGATTTTAGGGGCTTTGTCTAACTTGATGGCATCCATATTACGATCTACCCGCGCTATTTCTTCCAAAATCTGACTGGCCGAGGCATTGGAAATCACTTCATAACTTACGCCCCGCACTACCAGTTCGTTTTGAAACTTTTGGGTATGTTTGAACATAAAGCTCCCTCCCCGATAATTCAATAGCCAGTCGGCTTCTATGCCTTGCTGTAGCACCCAAAAAGTAACTCCGTAGGCTTTTAAATGATTTTTTTGTGATTTGTCCATAGGGACAAGGATATAGTTGGCGCGTACTCCCCAAGATACCGCCAACAGCATAAGTACAATGAATGCTCTCTTCATGAATATTGTTGTTTAATGTTGGTTTTTTTGTTTGTAGTCTAATGCCGTTTTACTAGGAAAGTTAGAGACCTGACAGGTTTTTGAAACCTGTCGGGTAGGCTGTTCAGAATTTCAAAAAAGTACCCCGTGTTTTTGGCGCCTTTATGAGTTTCAGAAATTAGAGTAGTTCTATTGTTAGAATAATATACTCATTTAAATCTTGTGATAAAAGTGAAAGACGTTCAATGCCACCAGAGGCCCCTCTTACTCTCCCCAAAAGGGGAGAAAACGTCGCGGAGAAGCTACCGCGAGTAACGTTCCTCCCCTTTCGGGGAGGTTAGGAGGGGCTTGGTTGGTACTCAACTTCTTTGATAAAAACCAGGGGAAGAAATTCACTAATTCTGAACAGCCTACCTGTCGGGTCTAAGATGACTCATAGCATCAAAACAATCAGGTCTTTTGCTTCTTCTTGCGGGCAGCAGGAAACAAAATATTGTTCAAAATAAGGCGATAACCAGGCGAATTGGGATGTAGATTCAAATCGGTGGGTTCTTCTCCTACAAAATGTTGATAATCTTCTGGATCGTGTCCTCCGTAGAAGGTCCAGGTTCCTTTGCCAAAAGTACCATGAATGTAACGCGCTTCCTTGGCTTGTTTGGTTTCACCCATAATGATGACATCTGGCTTCACCAATCGTTTTTTGAAAGCGGTAGTTTGTCCCATAAATCCTTTCACTACTTGAGTATGGCATTGGGTCAACATGGTGGGGATGGGATCCCACTTGGCCGAAAACTTAAACAAGGTAAAGAAGTCATTGGCTTCTCTCAAACCGCGTTCGAATTGTTGATTATCGATGTTAGAATATTCGTACTCAAACGGGTTACGACTGATGCGAAAGTTTCGGAAGGCAAACGTATTTTTAAAGTTCAGCTTTCGTTGGGCCGCCGGGTCGGCAGGGTCACCATCGTACATTCGCTCACAAATGTCTACTCCATCGGCCGCCAAGGCAATGTCGTAGGTATCGGTAGCCGAACACATGGCAAACAAAAAGCCTCCACTCGCACAGTAATCTCTGATTTTTTTGGTGACCGCAAGTTTCAACTGAGACACTTTTTTGAACCCATGCTTACGCGCCATGGCTTCAAACTCGCGTTGCTGTTTGATGTACCAGGGGCGATTGCGATACGCACTGTAAAACTTACCATACTGGCCCGTAAAGTCTTCGTGATGCAAGTGAAGCCAATCATATTTGGGCAACTTGTTGGTCATCACTTCATCGTCAAATATCACATCATAGGGGATTTCGGCATAGGTGAGTACCAAGGTTACGGCATCGTCCCAAGGTTGCTTTGATTTGGGAGAGTATACCGCAATTTTGGGTGGCTTATCGAGCTTCACAGCATCCATATTCACATCATTGCGCCCAATTTTTTCTAAGATACCATTGGCCGAGGCGTTGGAAATGACTTGATAACTCACTCCTCGAATGACCAATTCGTTGATAAATACTTGGTTGGACTTGAACATAAAGCTTCCTCCTTGGTAGTTCAGAAGCCAATCTATTTCTCCCCCTTTTTTGAGCACCCAATAGGCAATGCCATAGGCTTTGAGGTGGTTTTTCTGGCCTTTGTCCATGGGTACCAAAATGTAGGATGCCCGTACACTGGTGGCCAATAGCAGCACCACAATAAGTAGGCTTAGTTTCTTCATGAATTGTGTTGATTTTTTTTAACCTGAAATAAGGAAATTTAATGACCGCTTGTGTTTACAACGGTTTTTTATTGAAATCTGTTTGTAAGTATGACTAAAGGTTGTCATCTATCCCCTTAAAAAACCCTGAATGCCCTCCAATACTCCCGCCATTTCCACTATATTTATAACTATTCGGTTTCAGGCGTAATAAATGGAGTCAATAGGATACTAATGCAATAAATATATGGGCAAATCGCCTTTTTGCGGGAAGTAATGATGCCTTATAACAATAATACCAGTTTTATAGTTGGCATACCTGAGTCAAACGAACTCTTAACATTACGTTAGGAACTGTTTCTAATGTAATCAATCATCTTGACTTTTACTAATGAGTTTATTTTGAAAATTCAAATTCAGATCATTAAATTGTCATGTAATTCACTAGTGTCAGGAGCGCTGTGAAGCTAAACCATATAGCAATACAACCATTTAACCATAGAATTTAGGACAAGCTAAAAATTACCATATCACATATTACCATGAACTATCAAGAAAACATAAGGGAAGGGCTTCGGTCAGTCAGGGCCAATATGTTGAGGTCTATATTGACTGCGGTCATCATTGCCATTGGTATTACTGCTCTAGTGGGTATCCTCACCGCCATTGATGGCATTCAGGCCGAGGTAGATACTAGTTTTGCTCAACTGGGGGCCAATTCTTTTGACATCAAGGGCACTTCTAGCCGAGGGCGTCGTCGAAGAAGAGGACGCAACGACAAAGTTTATCCTCCTATCAAATACCAACAGGCCAAAACCTACCGGGAACGTTTGGATTTTCCGGCAAAGGTGAGCATTGTTACCACTATTACTGGATCAGCCGAAATCAAGTTTCGTTCTAAAAAAACCAACCCCAACAGCCCTGTCAGGGGCGTGAATGAAAATTACATTGTTACCAAAGGCTACAATCTAAGCAAAGGGCGTAACTTCTCGCCCACGGAAATAGAAAAAGGCGCTCCAGTAGGCATTATTGGAGAAGAGCTAGCCAAAACCTTGTTTGAGAAAGAAAATCCTTTGAATAAGTTGGTCTCGGTATTGGACCGAAAGATACTGGTGATTGGCGTATTGAAAAAAATTGGAGGTTCGTTTGGTGGAGCCAGCCAAGACCGGGCTATTTTGCTCCCCGTAGAGCTCACCCACCGTATACCTACTCGAGTGCGTTCTTCCTACAACATCACCACCGTACTAGATGGCCCCTTGGATTTCCAGATCGCTATGGGCGAAGCCGAGGGTTTGATGCGACAAGTACGGGAAGACAAACTGGGGCAACCCAATTCTTTTCAAATCGAACGGAGCGAGTCTGCCGCGGATCGTTTGGGCGAAATTACCGGCTATTTGACCATTGGCGGAGGTGTGGTAGGGTTCATTACTTTGCTGGGGGCCTCGATTGGTTTGATGAATATTATGTTGGTGTCGGTGACCGAACGTACCCGAGAGATTGGGGTTCGCAAGGCACTTGGAGCTACGCCCAAACGAATCAGACAACAATTTTTGATTGAAGCCATTGTCATTTGCTTGTTAGGGGGCATCGTGGGAATCATTTTGGGGATTCTAATTGGCAACATCCTCTCGTTGGTATTGGGTTCCAGTGGTTTTATCATTCCTTGGAGTCGCATTGCCATCGGTTTGGTCACTTGTATTGGGGTAGGCTCAGCTTCAGGATACTATCCAGCTTACAAAGCCTCTAAGTTAGACCCGATTGAGTCTTTGCGGTTTGAATAAAATGAAGTACCTCATCTCTGTTTTTCATGAAAAACAGAGATGAGGTACTGATACGATGCACTCTTCTATTTGTAATATCACCTTCTTTGCCCTAATTTTCTGGCAAAAATAGTTTATGTCCAAACTTGAAAAATACGCCACCCTCATTTTTTTGGTGGTGGCCCTGTTGGTGCGCTTTCCTTTTGATTATTTCTTCTTTGACATTGTACAATCGTTTGCGGTACAAATTGCGGTTTTGTACCTCGTGGTGGCGGTATTGGTATCGTTGTGGAAAAAATGGTGGTGGGCCCTGAGCAGCGTAGCCAGTAGCTTGATCGTGGCCACGTTGTTTGGCCATTGGCTTTGGCAAAGTTACCCTACTGTTTCTCCCCAAGCCACTACTTTTAAGGTCGCCCATTTCAATGTTTGGAGAAAGACCACCCAATATCAGGAAGTCATTCAGGTGGCCCAAAATACCCAAGCAGACGTCATTTCCTTTCAAGAGATCAATCAACGTTGGTGGACTGCACTTAAAGCAAGTTTGGCACCCACCTACCCCTATTCGCATGTCGTTACTCGAGAAGACAATTTTGGCATTGTGCTGCTTTCCAAATATCCCCTTGAAAATACCGAAGTAAAATACTTTAGCGATGTCCCCAGCATTGCTACTACCCTGAAAGCTCCTTTTGGTGACATACACTGGATTTCGGCCCATGTGTACCCCCCAAAAAATGCCGAATGGTACGACAAACGCAATGCCGATCTAAAAAACATGGCCGCCTACCTGGCCACCAAAAAAGGCTACAAGTTGGCCTTGGGAGATTACAATACGGTAAGTTGGACTCCTATTCTCCGTCAATTCAAAAAGATGGCGGGTCTGCAAGATGCCCGGCGAAAATGGAGTCCCTCTTGGCCCACTTACAATTGGTGGTTGGGCATCCCGATCGACCATATTTTTCATTCCCCTAATTTAAAATGTATCCAGTTTGATACTACCCCTCAAACGACCTCCGATCATTTGGGTGTGATCGGCACTTTTAGTCCCACGAAATTAAATTAAAATTTATAGAATGATGTTGAATCCTGAATATCGCTGGCTCAGCAACAATGACTATGAGATTGTAAAAAGAACCTGCCTTGAAGAAGTATTCCCTGAATTTGGTAAAAAAAATAGCCGAGGACGAGAAGGCGCCTTTGATCGAATGATTTTTATGCGTCGAGTCAACTTTGATCTTTCGGTAGGTGCTTTTGATCACCATCAAATGATTGGATTTGCCTTGATGGCTATTGGCATGTTTAAAAATCAAATGAGCGTGCATGACTGTGGTGTAGGCACCATTCCTACTCACAGAAACCAAGGGGTATCATCTGGTATGCTAGATTTTTTTGTAACTCAATTTCCCTTAAAATCACCTATTAAGCACGCATTTATCACGGTAAAACCTCGGAATTTGAAAGAAAGTCTAGGCAGAATCTGTGAAAAGGCAGGGTATGCATATCAAGATGACTTACATTCCTATAAATTGACTTCCAAAAAAGCATTTGTTCCATTAAACACCCAAAAATTCAATATTTGTACTGTAAATCAACCCAATTGGGCCATTTATCAGGAATGGCAACGTTCTTTTGCCGCTTGGGAAAGAACCCAGGAAGCCATTACAATCAATGCACCTTATGAAGTTTTTTTGGAAGCCTATGATCATCACCTACTAGTTGGATTTCTGATTGGCGATCCTCGTTATGGTAAAATATCTCAAATAGGCGTTCAGCCAGGATATGAAAAAGATTCTGCATTTTTTGAATTGATAGAACATTTCCATCAAATTGCCCCACATAAATACTTACGCATGCTCAATATCAATACTCAAGAAGTTGACCTCATTGAGACTTTACAACAACTTGGGTTTACAAAAATCAATGAGCTGGAAGAATTGAAATATGATTTTTGAAAATTGATCTGTACTATGTTACAACAATACCACACCAGTTTACGAAGTCGCCCCATTGAAGAAACCCTGATTTTTGCCAAAGCCTATGCCAAACAACTAGGCATTTCCCGAGTCACCAATACCACTCGTTTGGACCGCATTGGCATTCCGGTATTTGCCAGTATTCGTCCCGATGCCATGCCCGGCTCTCTATGTGTCAATGCTGGCAAAGGGCTTACCGAACCAGAAGCCCAAGTCGGGGCTTATATGGAAGCCATTGAAATGGCTATGGCCGAACCCGGTCGGGTCAATATACCAGTATTCAAGGCCCAAGCTTTAGAAGTATTGGATGGATTGGACCGCCCCCAGGCCATTTTGGACTTGTGCCCCAAAAAAGGCGCAAAAATTCACCCCACTGATGCCTTGGACTGTGTAACCGCTTGGGAAATATGCCAAAGGAAATCAATGAAAATCCCCGCTGAACTGGTATTTGTTCCTTATCCCAATAAGTCTCCTTGGTTTACCAGCAATACCAATGGTTTAAGTTCGGGTAATTCGCTGGTAGAAGCCACCATCCATGGTTTGTTAGAAGTCATCGAACGGGACATCTCTTCTTTTCAGGCCATTCAGGATACTTCACAATGGGTTGCTCCGGCCAGTTACCCTCCCCAGATTGCCACCATTGCCCAACAAGTCAACCAAGCAGGACTTGAGCTGGTAGTCCGCTATGCCGCGAATGATTTGGGGATGCCTTATTTTATGGCCGCAGTAGTAGACCATGAATTGGCTAATCCAGTATTTATCCACGGAGGTTATGGCTGTCACACCGTCAAAGCAATTGCCTTGATGCGGGCCGTCACTGAAGCCATTCAAAGTCGTTTGTCGTTCATTCACGGAGGCAGAGATGACTTGACCGATGCTTTTAAAGTACCGGGGCATCAAACTGAAGCGGATCGTACTCAAAAATTTCATCAGTTGGTGCGTCAATTCAAAGATGCGCATCGTTCGATTCGTTTTGACCAAATACCCGAATACCAATGGACTTTTGATCATTTAGAAACCTATCTACAACAATTGTTGGATTTACTTGAGCAACATCACTTTACCCAAGTAGTACGAGTGGCTTTCACTCAACCTCAGGAGCCACTGCAAGTAGTAAAAATAGTGGTACCCAAAATGGAATTTTTCAGCAAAAAAACGCCTAGAATTGGCCCTCGACTTGCCCATCATCTACATACCCTCACTCAAAACGCTTAAGTATATGCAGATATCATCCCCTACCCTTGTTTTTGCCGGGCCCAGCCTCACCGCCCCAAGTCGGCAATTGATCGAGAACACCCCTCAAGCCACCTTGTGCCCTCCCATCCAACGAGGTGATTTGCCTCATTGGCTCCAGCAAGGCTTTCGGGGAAACGTCGTCATCGCGGATGGCTTGTTTGGGCAACACCTCGCGGTGGGCCACGCTGAAATCCGAGAAGCCCAGCGTCAAGGATGTACGGTATATGGTGTGTCGTCAATGGGGGCCATTCGCGCCTACGAAATGCGGCACTTGGGTGTCATAGGAGTGGGTCAGGTATACCAGCGATTTGCCCAAGATGAGGAGGAAGATTTTCAGGATGACGAGGTCACTTTATTGCACAGCCCCGCTCCTGAGTTTCGGGCTTTGAGCGAACCCTTGATTCATTTGCGGGTATGCGTAGCGGATTGGACCCAACAACAAATCATTTCGGATCAAATTGGTCAGGACATCATCCAACAGCTTAAGCAGATGTATTTTGGCGATCGCACCCTGGCCACCTTTCAGAGTTTAGTAATCCAATACTGCAATCTGGATGTCACCAGTTATTTGAACAAATTTGACCAATACCGCATTAAAAATTCTGATCTCGCGGCTTTTTTAAGTAGAATATTCCCTAAAAATGATTTTACCTTGCAAGATTAACTTGGGTTTAAATTGTTTGGCTGGCCCCAATCTTTTTCTATCTTTGACTCTAGTAAATATCCATTCAATATTAAACAAAATAACTATGACTATCATTACTCAAGCTTTGGCCCCTGAGACACTGGAAGTTGCTTTGACTTCTGAATCTCAGGAATTCCTTGATCAGTTACTAGAAAATACTCAGGTTACCAATCACCTATCCATCGATTTACCATCTACCATTGTCATGGAGTTACCTTCTGCCGTACTTGATGAGCCAGAGGAAGATGATGAAAAACCAGATGAAGATGATAAACCTAGCCCTTCATTGTAAACAAGCATCATATTTAATGATTAATCACCTCAAGAGTGCCGCATTACCAATATTTTTGAGGTGATTATCTTTTCTAAGCAAAGTAACTTGGACTTGCATTCGTTTTCCTTTTCGGGTGGGACCATCTCAAATATGAAACAATTCTCATTATTTGTAATCATTATTTTTTTCTTCACTAAAGGTGTAGCTCAAGCCCTCTTACCTTTAGTCAAACAAAAAGGAACCCCTAGTGTAATCAACCATAACACAAACAACTATAATGCTGATCCACTCAATTTTGATGTAACTCAGGATGAACGTGGTATTATGTATTTTGCTAACAGTTCAGGGGTATTGGAATACGATGGCAATACTTGGCGAATGCTCAAGCTACCCAACGAATCAAGGGTGTATTCTCTGGCCTATGACAAACAAACGCGTAGGGTATATGTAGGTGGAGTAGGCGATTTTGGTTATTTGTCTTCTGATTCACAAGGCATCACCAAATTTATCTCCTTAAAATCATTGGTTCCGGAAAAACTTCGAGACTTCAAACACGTTTGGCTTACTTTTGTTACCCCTCATCAAGGAATTATTTTTTTTACCACTTCGGGGGTTTATCTTTTAAAAGATGGAAAAATAAAAACTTTCTCACCTTCCAGCAAAAACCC
Organism: uncultured Cytophagaceae bacterium; assembly: GCA_937899305.1. Taxonomy (GTDB): domain Bacteria; phylum Bacteroidota; class Bacteroidia; order Cytophagales; family Microscillaceae; genus Microscilla. The sequence goes on along the minus strand of CALDJV010000693.1, from coordinate 420 downwards.
ATTCCATGCCGCCTTTTTTGTTAAAAACAACCTTTATGTGAGAGAATGGGGAGTAGGTCTTAAAAAATTAAATGGAAAACAGTTAAAACTCGTCCCCAATGGTGAAGCCTTTGCCAACGAACGCATTTATGCCATGTTGCCTTACAATGCACAATCAATATTGGTAATTACCCGTACCAAGGGATTATTTTTATATGATGGACAGAACTTTACTCCTTGGCATTCTGAGCTCACTCCTAAATTTTTAGAAGAAGCTCAAGTGTATTTTAGTAAAACTTTAGGAAATAGTTATTTTGCTCTTGCTACTACAAAGAAAGGGGTTATTATATTAAATAAACGGGGTAAAATAATTCAACAAATTGATGAATCTGCTGGTCTTGTAACAACATGTTCGCCCCCTTCTATTTTATAAAACTGTTA
>CALDJV010000692.1 GCA_937899305.1 uncultured Cytophagaceae bacterium | reverse complement strand
TAGGCGATTATTACCGATAAGACATTGATTTATTAAGGAAACAGCATTGGTCGATGGTCCACAGTCCACGGTAGCGCAAAGCGGAACCATTTAGCCACCAGCCTTCGGCGGAACCTTTAGTCCTGAGTGTAGCCGAAGGAACCAACAATAGAAAGATACAACAATGAGCCGAACGCAGAACAATAAAATAATTTAACAAAAAAACCTGATGGGTTGTCATCAGGTCTTGTTGTTGTTTTCGTTCGTGTCTAGTAACGCTTCATTCGTTGTACTTTTTGCGGACCAGCGTGAGCCGATAACCACTGGTTGTGGCTGGTGTATTGGTTGGTTTTCTCATCCAATACCTGCACCTGATTTTGGGCAGCATTTACTCGAAACTTACAGATCAATTTGCCTCCAGAGCAACCTGAATACTTTTTCATCTGACCATAAAAATAATTTCCTTTTTTTACCGTGTAGTCTTTCAAACGATAGCGTAAACCACTTGGGCAACGACTAATCACACGTCGTTTCAGATTTACTTTATATTTTTTGGCCAGGGGTGTAGTTAATTTCTTATGAACCAGTTTACGTCCCTTTTCCTGCCAGGTAATTTTTTTCTCAGGTACTACTTTATCTGATTCATTTACGTCACTACGCGAAATCATCGCGGTAGAACCCAATATAAGTACCGCAAGTGCGGACATCAAAACGATATTTCTTTTCAAATTCATAGTATTTACTTTGATTATAAACTCTTAGGAGTAAATTTTAACAATAATTCCCCTACAATTAAATTAGGAACCCAATTGATCCAAGACGTGACTACTACTGCCAACTCGGGATCCATTGTGGGTAGGCCCAATTCGCCAATAAAATAGGTCAGTAATGGCATATACACTCTCAGCGTGACCGCCGAAAACACCAAGGCATAACTTCTGACCATCCATTTGCGATGGGCCACAAAATCTTTTTGTATAGCCGTTTTAATGGCCAAATAAGTGGTCACAAACCACAACAAAGCCAAGATTATAAAACCAAGTTTGGCCCAAAAACCTCCATTGGCATAAAACCCCATGTAAAGGCCACTGGGAGCGGCAAAAAATAAAATTGTAAATACGTAAGCTTTTCCAAGTTTGCGGTGTAGCATAGGGTAACGCTTACGCCAACGTGGAACAAATTGCAAAGGCCCGGTAATCAAACAAACCAAACTACTGGTAATGTGCATGTAAAACGCAATCATCCAACTGACATCTTTTACCAAGGTTCCTTTCCAACGCAAAAACTCAATATCGGTTTGGAAAGAAAAATAATCGGTGACATTCAAAAACACAATGCCACTGAGTGCCAGCATGATCATCCAGCTTGTCCTAAGGCTCCATATTTTTATTTTGTTTTCAGCAATCATTCAACAATTTTATTGGCTAATTTAACTTCTAGACAACTCAAAAATAAAAAAGGGGTAGGCAAAAGTATTTTTTTTTGAAAATAATGACTGCAATCATACTACCAGACATTTTAGCCTAAGTTGGCCGTGAGGACACGGCCAACGGCGCGGCCGCCTCGGTTAGTGTCTCCACAACCGAAAAATGTCTATTAGTATGGACTGCAATAAAAAAAACTCACCCTTTGAGTACAAAGAGTGAGTCTTTTTTATTATTTGGCAATGGTGTATGGAACCAACAATCGGTTAATCGGTTTTATCAGTAAAGAATTTGTTATTCCCTAATATTTCATTGTCGTCACTCAGGTTATAACGAGAAATATTGTTTTCGGAAGAATGAGGACGCTCTACGAGTTTTACTCCACGACGTAGATAGGCTGGTACATCTATCTTCTCTTTGAGGCCTTCGTTTTCAAAATTCTTACTCAATTTTTTTAGTTTATTGATGCGTTCATCAGCTTGTTTTATCAAATGCTGACGCTTCAAATCTATTTCTGATAAAGGAGGTGATTGAACGGTTGGTTCTTCTACAGGTGCCTCTCCTGCTACCTCATTAGTCAAATCTTTTTTTTTGGCGTGGGGCATATCAATGTCCCCATTTTCGTCATCCAAGTCGAAAATAATGCGTTGAGGTTCTACTGGTTTTGGCTCCTCGCTGGGCTTCACCTCATCTTGAACACTGCTGTCGCTGTTCAGGTCGAATACCACATTTCTCTCCTTTGGGGTATTTGGAGTTACTGGTTGGGTAGTTTGAGTTACCTGAGGAGTAACCGGTGTACTAATTTCTTTTTTTGGGGTGTTTCTAATTGGCCCCTCTCCTGCTTCAGACGTAAAACCAGTGGCAATGATGGTTACACTAATGCTATCACCTAGAGTAGGATCAATACCATTACCAAAAATCATATCGGCATCTTCTCCAATTTGATCCTGGATGTAGTCAGTAATGTCGGTCAATTCATCCATTTGGAGCTCTGAGGTCTCACCAGACATAATAGACAACAATACTTTTTGTGAACCGTGGATGGTGCGGTTGTTTAACAATGGAGAATTCAACGCCTCTTGAGCCGCACGTAAAGCACGATTTTCTCCTTCGGTTTTGGCAGACCCCATCACCGCAGCGCCAGAATCACGCATGACCGTCTTCACATCCTCAAAGTCTACATTCACATATCCTGGTACAGTAATAATTTCGGCAATGCCTTTGGCCGCAGTAGTTAATATACTATCGGCTTGAGCAAAAGCTTCACTCATTTTTAGGTTACCGTAAACCTCGCGTAGTTTATCATTGGTGATGACCAACACAGTATCGCAATGTTGTTTGAGCAACTCGATTCCATTGGCAGCATGCTTGCGCTTCTTTTTACCTTCAAAAGCAAATGGTGCAGTCACAATTGCCACGGTCAGTACTCCCAACTCTCGGGCAATTTCAGCAATGATAGGGGCAGCTCCGGTTCCGGTTCCCCCACCCATACCCGCAGTAATAAATAACATGCGCGTATTGATGCTTAGCATGTCTCTGATCTCTTCCTTGCTCTCTAGAGCAGCCTCTCGTCCTCTTTCAGGATTTGCACCAGCCCCTAAACCTTCGGTAAGGGCAGTACCAATTTGTAATTTGGCAGGAACAGTACTCAGCGCCAATGCCTGAATGTCTGTGTTACAAACAATGAACTCTACATCTTGAATACCTCGTTCAAACATGTGGTTAACGGCATTGCTTCCACCGCCACCCACACCAATTACTTTGATGATAGAGTTAGAATTTGTAGGGATGTCAAACTTGTAATTGTTTTGTTCCATACTTTTAAAAAGGGTTGTGCGCGCAACTCTCTCAAAATGAGTTGATTAACGCGAAATACTGATAAACACCTGATTATCAGCTTTTTAATTGCCATCTAATGTGAGTAAATCAAGCGATTAGTTTGATTTAGATCGAAATATAAGGTATACAAATGAAATACCCAAATAATTGATTATCTGTTTTTTAGGTGATATTTGATCCTTTTTGGAGCCCTATGCCCCCTCATATTTTCGAAAAAACCAGCCCGATAAAAACAAAACGTTCTATCTTGGATAATATTGAGTTATCCAAAATAAAACGTTTGAAATATTGAGGTAAGTACCTCTCTAAATGGCTAAAAAGACTGTAATATCCCTAACAAAACAAGCATCAATACATTGATCGCAAAGCACTAATAACTGCTCTTTTTGTCGTCAAAATCATCGATGAGTAGCCCCTTGGTACGCTCAATGATCTTACGGAAGAAGTCTCCACCTGTCCCTTGTTTTACCTTAGGCTTGGCAGCCGTGGTATTGTCGATTTGTGATTGATATTTGGTGTCGCGGTCGTCCAACGCTCGGAATCCAGCCATTACCAAACCAATCGTAGTAGCATACATGGGACTTTTGGCCGCTTCTACTTTTACCTTGCCTAAGTATTCATTAGGATATCCAATCCGGGCATCCATTCCAGTCATAAACTCAAACAATTGTTTACAGTTACGCAATTGAGAACCACCTCCGGTAATCACAATTCCTCCTACCAATTTGTTCAAATATCCTGACTTGATGATTTCTTGGTGTACCGACTCGATGATTTCTTGCATACGAGCCTCGATGATATGGGCCAGGTTTCGTACCGAGATTTCTTTAGGCGAACGCCCTATCAAACCAGGGATAGAAACAAACTCGTTGACATTGGCTTTTTCGGCAATGGCCTTACCAAATTTCACTTTGAGCTTTTCGGCCTGAGTCGTCATAATCTTGCAACCTTCTTTGATGTCAGAAGTAATGATATCTCCTCCAAAAGGAATAACCGCAGTATGACGAATGATATTTTCATAAAAAATGGCCACATCGGTAGTACCTCCCCCTATATCTACCAATACCACACCTGCTTCGCGTTCTTCGTCAGTCAATACTGACAAACTAGAAGCGATTGGTTCTAGAATGAGGTTTTCTATCTCTAAACCAGTACGTTTTACACAACGGTTGATATTGTTGATGGCACTGGTTTGAGCCGTAATGATGTTGAAGTCGGCTTCTAACTTAATGCCTGACATCCCGATGGGTTCTTTGATTCCTGTTTCAAAATCCACGGTATAGTCTTGTGGCATCACATGAATGATTTCGTTGCCAGGAGGAGTTACAATCCGGTACATATCATTGATCAAACGATTGACATCGTTGCGGGTAATTTCGTTTTCGGCCGAATCACGGGTAATGCTTCCACTTTGCTTGAGGCTTTTGATGTGCTGTCCGGCAATGCCTACATTCACAATGCGAATATCAATGCCTGAAGTTTGCTCGGCTTCCTCGATGGCTTCCGAGATCGCATTCACCGTTTTATCAATATTTATCACCACACCACGTGTTACCCCTTCTGAAGGAGCCTTGCCCATTCCAAGGATTTCTACCTTGCCAAATTGGTCTTTTCGCCCAACTAATGCACATATTTTGGTGCTTCCTATATCTAATCCTACTACAATTTTATCTTTCATGTCAATCTTATTCGCAAATAATTTGTTTATCGAACCGTAAGCTGATTTTGCGGTATGCGTTCCAGCCCTTTCGAGGAAGTATTTCTTTGTAATAAACTTTGAACCTTTCTAGTTTTTCCTTCCACTTGGCGATGTCTCCAAAATCTACAGTTTGGTTGCCCAATTGTAAATACAAAACCAAATCATTGTTTTTGAGTATGTCAATCTGAGCAATTTGTGCTTTCAGAAACGGGTCATTATGAATGTATTTGACCATTTCTAAAAGTGTTTTATCCTGCTTGTTGCGTTTGAAGTCAGGAGCGGAGACCCGATCGCTCTGGGTAATTAGGATTACCCGAGCAGTAAATTTCTTCAGAACATTCAAAACCGTTCCGTCTTTGTCGATATACACATCAGGGTGTTTGCTCCGAATAAAACGAGCAATGGGTCGCTTTAGCAAAACATCTACAAACAATACTCCCTTCAAATTCCTTGCTATTTGGCACTTTTCTACAAAAGCATTGCCTTCTTTCACCCGTTTTTCGAGGGTTTTGATAGAAATATTACTAAAACTATTGTTGATAACCCGATCTTTTCCTCCATCAGTCATCAAGCGTACTACGTCCTTTTTGGTAAGGAAATAATTGTCGTTTTCATTTTCAATATTGATTTCAATATTTGTACAAACCTTTCCAGTATAGGTGAGTTCTACAAATCCAAACACCAAAAACACCACGACTACCCAAAAGGTAATCACGACGTTTTTTCTAAATTTTAACTTGTTTCTCGTCTTTTTCTTCTTTTTGCCGAACATACCTTTGCTTTAAAAGTGTTCCAATATCTTGTACCATACGTCCAATGTCTCCTGCCCCAATGGTTGCCAACACTTCCGTGTGATTTTTTTCTAAAAAGGTATAAATTTCTTCTTTACCACACAACCTTTTATCTGCAATACTTACCTTGTCCAGAATCAATTGAGAAGTAACTCCCTCGATGGGCAATTCTCGAGCTGGATAAATGTCTAACAAAATCAACTGATCGGCCAGGCTCAGGCTTTTTGCAAAACCTTCCAAAAAATCACGAGTACGAGTAAATAAATGGGGTTGGAAAATAGCCGTGATTTTTTTGCTGGGAAACATCGCCTTGACCGACCGAAGAAATACTTCTATTTCGGTAGGGTGATGGGCATAATCATCGATGTATGTAACATTGTCTTCTTGCAAAATATACTCAAAGCGCCGCTTTACGCCTTTGTATACCGCCAAAGCTTTTTTGATTACATCAGGTTCAATACCTAGTTCCAAAGCAGTGGCAATAGATACGGTGGCATTGGCAATGTTATGATAACCAGGAACACTGAGTTGAATATTTTTTATGGTAATATTTTCAGATACAAAGTCAAAATAAAATGCATCAGGAAATACTTTGATGGCCTGGGCCTGATAATCAGCAACTTGCTCCAGGGCAAAGTTTTTTACCAAAAACTGATCCTCACGTAAGTTTTCGCCTAAATCTAAATCTTTTTTTATAAAAAGTCTACCATTTGTTTTTATTTTTTGGGTAAAGGCCAGGTACGCATCTACCACTGATCGTTCGTCCTCATAAATGTCTAAATGATCGGCATCGATCGAGTTGAGTATGGCAATATTGGGATGCAAATGCAAAAACGAACGGTCAAATTCGTCGGCCTCTACCACTACAATAGTTTCCTCATCAGGCTTTTCACTCAAAATCAGATTAGATTCATATTCCTGCAGAATACCTCCCAAAAATGCAGTACAATTCTTTTTTGCATAATGTACCAAGTGGGCGATCATCGATGAAGTAGAGGTTTTGCCATGCGTTCCAGCCACTGCTACCGTAAACCTTTCACGTGTAAGAAAACCCAGTACTTCGGCTCTTTTTTTTACTTGAAAATCGTGATTCCGAAAAAAATTCAATTGCCGATGGGTTTGAGGAATGGCTGGAGTGTATATCACCAAAGTAGTGTCTGGATCACTAAAATTTGTCGGAATACCATCTACATCATCCTCAAAATGAATGAGGATGCCTTCTTGCTGCAACTGATTAGTCAAAGGAGTAGCAGTACGGTCGTACCCTGCTACCTGGTACTGATGTGTGTTGAACCACCTCGCCAGAGCGCTCATGCCAATACCACCAATACCTACAAAATAAATATTTTTGAATTTTTCTAACATGACAACTTTACCAAGTCAGGATGTTTGAGCTAGGTTTATATTCATAAGTCTGGTAAAAATAATGAAAAGGCTTTGATTTTAAAATGGTTGTGGCAGGGAAATTTTGAGATGACCAGGAAAAAGGTAAAACTTCGAAGCTATTTGAGGGGTACACCCTCTATAAAATCAAATGTGTTTGTAAATCATCAATTCAAATGTCACAAGTCAATTATGAAGAAATGCTCGCTGGCTTCGTCAACCAATACTGTTTTTACAATGAATCTTACGTGGTTTCGTTGGCAAAACTGATCGAGGTAAAAGTTCAGGATAATTTTGTAAGCTGCTTTTTTGAGGCCATTGGTAACCAAAAAATTAACTATCGATTGTATAGTCAAAATGACTTACTAGATTTTGAATGGTTGCCCCAAACCCACCCTCGCTTTCAGGCAGGTGTCAACCTCGATTTTGGTAGCATACACACCAACGGGGTCAATCAAATCGAGATGACAGCCCCCTATGCAGGCGCGACCAAACGCATGTATTTTTTTTCCAGGTACCAACTACTCAAGATCATTGCCTTGCTGCAAACTGGCAAGGTAGCCGACAATCAAAAAGCAATGGAATTGTTCTATGATCTAAAAAATCGTCCTGTGTAACCTGCTTACTTCATGGTTTTCACCTTGAGCAAATCGGGGTATAAATCTTCGGGCGGCAGCGACCCGTCGGGTTTTACTTTGAGATAGGTAATATGTAAATGGGTAGGGGAACGTTTTTCGGAGGCACTTTTCCCAGTACGACCAGTCCAGGCAATGCGTTGACCCGGTTTGACAATATCGCCTGGTTTTACAAATAGTTTACTATTGTGCGCATAATAAAAAATGCCATTGGTACCAGGGTCATAAATCCACAAATAGTGTCCTCCCTCGAGTACACTACCGGACTTCCAGTCGGGGTCATAAGCAACCACAATACCACTGGCCATCGAAAGAATGTTGACTGGCTTGCCAGTGTTGTCATCAATGCTGTTTTGGTCACGATCGTACACAAAAATATCGTGAGAAGGATGCCCCCCGTGTTTGTTACCATCAAAATAATTGTAGCCATAAGGTACATACCCTTCGCCGTTTTTGCCCCCAATAAAATGCTTGCTATAGCCTTGAACCGGAAACACCCACTGACTACGAGGGTAATTCTTACCTCCATTGCGGATAAAATACTGCGTTACCAACGGCAATAAGGTACGAATACTGTCTTTGGCGGACGCTCGTTTGATTTTACCGTCTCGCACCAGTGTATTCAATCGATCGAATCGTTGGCAAGGATTGAGTGGCTTCTTTTGGTCTGGTTTCTTATCGTCAGATTGGGTTGTGTCTGTTTTTGAGGAGGATGAAACACGGTCATTTTCAAGCGTCCCGACAGGGCTACTTGCTGTAGCTTGCTGCGCTGTGGTATCGGCATCAGATGCTGACGAGTCAGAAGTAGTACAGCTTGAGTTCAGACAGGCTATTACTAGAATAAATATTCCTGGTTTCCTCACAAATCGGAGGAAAACCAGGGATATTATTTTTATGATTTGATTGGTATGCATCTATTTTATTTTGCGGCTTATTTGGCTTTTCCTTGGGCTTTTTCCTGGGCTGCTTTTTGGAATGCATCCGCTTGTTCCTGACTCCCAAAGGTATTGTATATGTACTGAAGTACCGTTTGCCCTACTGCCTGGAGCGTCTCTTTGTCAATGATGTCCATATTGTCGTTGTGGGTGTGATGATACTTGCCAAAATAAGACGACGGATCGTTGGGGTCAAATTCAATGATGTCGGCCATGGGTACGCTTTTATTTTTGTTGACATACACATGGTCATCTACGATTTCGGGGGCATCCAATGCAACAAAATAGCCATTGGTACCAATTTTGGCGGCCACTTGCCACAAATCTTTGACTACACCACCTGCGGTTCGAACCGAATAGCCTTCTTTGTAAAATTTGGCTCCCTTGGCTCCTACCATGTCTAACAATACCCCATACCAATAATTGGTGTCGTTGTTTTTAGACCAGTACTGAGATCCTAAACACCAGGTATCTTTTTTTGTCTGGTTTGTTTCGTAATTGGGGTAGCCATGGTCTTCACTGTCAAACAAGACAATATCGATGTTGACCGTGGGTTTTACCTTGGCCAGCGAAATACTACGGGCCAACTCTATCAATACGCCTACCCCACTGGCCCCATCATTGGCTCCATCAAAAGGTTTCAGGGTATCTTTAGTGTCTTTATCGGCTACGTGGCGGGTATCCCAGTGCGCCGACAACAGCACCGTGCGAGTAGCCTTGGGCACTTTGTAACTCGCAATGATGTTGCGAGAGTCTAGTTCGCGGTCGTCGTAGGTTTTGGCTTTGAAGCTTTGCACTTCTACCGCCCAGCCGTATTTTTTGAATTGTTCGATAAAATAGTCCCCACATTTTACATGTGGATCGGTATTAGGCACCCGAGGACCAAAATCTACTTGGGCTTTCACATAAGCATAAGCCGAATCGCCGTTGATTTTGGGAGTTGCGTTATTCCAGTATACTGCGGGGGGAGGTGGGGGAGGATGCTTTGTAGTACCTCCACAACTATATAAAACAGCTCCAAGGCCCACGCAAGCAAGCAATAGTAAACCGTAAAATGTATATGGATTACGTTTTTTCATAGTATGTTTTAATTTTTCCTAAAAGACCAGAACCGTCTTACAAAACGGCTTTGCAAATATACCAAGATTACTTAGGCATACAAGGATAGGCCAGATAATGCACTGAACTGGCTATTTTTGGGTGAGTAGTTGGTTGCGAATTGATTTGATCCATCACTATCAGAATGTTACCTGAATGGTAGGCTGTTCAGAATTGGTGAATTTCTTCCCCTAGTTTTTGTAATTAAAAATGGAGCGTTATATCGGTTGCCAATAACCTTTTCTCCCCCTTTATCATCGTCAGGATTCTTTAGTCATCCTGAG
>CALDJV010000691.1 GCA_937899305.1 uncultured Cytophagaceae bacterium | reverse complement strand
GTTGTCTACAGCCAACGGAGGGGTACGTTTGGTATCTTGTATGTTCGATGATCCTTTCGTAGGAGAAGTATATAAAGATAGAGAATATAATAAGAAAGCTATGATCGTGCTTGGGGCATATGTGGCAGGCGACGATGGTCTTATGCTCGCTATTGAAGGAACCAACGGAAACCGTACCGAAGACCGCTACATTAGAGGGCGGGAGTGCGAGAGGGGGGGTGGAAACGATGTCGTATTTTCTATTATCATAAATCCCAAACAGTCACAGTCCCCCCCCCCCGGAAAAGATGTAATTGTTGACATGTGTGAAAGTGTCGATGGCTGGAAAAATTCAAGTAGAAACTCATTGGAACGAAGTAATACCAGAAAAGAAGGAAGTTATTCTATCAAATCTACTGGTAATGGCACCGATGATTTTCGTAAAAAGTTTGACAACCCCATTGCTGCCAATGGTGCCAATACCCTAGAGTTTTGGTATTTTGTGTCGGAAACCTCAAGGCTTGATGCAAGCAACCAAGTAGAGCTTGGCAGTGCAGGCAAACCAGACCAAAACGAGTACAATTGGTCGCTTTCACGATCTAATGACTTAGAGTCTAATGCTTGGGTAAAAATAATTTTGCCATTTGCAGCTGCTAAAATCACAAGGGGCAGACCAAACCTCAATGCTTTGAACTGGTTTAGATTGTATCGCCGTAAAAAAGGCATAGTCACTTCTCGCATAGATGATATTCGTCTGACTACAAAAATATCTTCGCGCACTACCCAAACTACAGTAGAACTTGAACAAGTGCAAAACTTTCAGGTGGCGCCCAATCCTACTAAAGGCTATTTCAAGGTTTATCTCAATAATACTAAAGACCCTGTAACGATTCAACTATTAGATCTGCAAGGGCGACTTGTTCTACAAGAACGCAGCAACCAATTGGTAACTTCGTTTGACGTAAGCCATTTGAAAAAAGGAATTTACGTGCTGAAAATTGCCAACAAAGCAGGATCAAAAACCATCCGACTCGTGATTGAGTAGTTTGGGTCCACCTAGCGCACAGTGTGCCGAGAAACGGTATAAACCGTAAAGGTTTATCCATTCAACTATTATTGAGATGGTGGTAGGTCCACCAAAGGCGACTTTACAGGAGTAACCCTTAAACCATCCTGCGGTGCTAATTTAGTAACAGTTGCAGAATAAGTGTCCGATTTTAATCTAAAAATGTTGGCTCTTATAAAGCATCTTGCTGAAGCTTGTTTTATGAAAATATTTTTGAGAGAAGCGCTTGTAAAAGTGCTTTTCCTCTTTTTCTGATATTATGAACATATTCAAAGAAACCGACATAATAGGGTAATTTATCTTGTGAAATCCCCCGATGTGGTCTCAGCCAACTCCTCAATAATGATCAAGCACCTTCTTGACGTGTATTTCGTGAAAAGCCATCTGCGTCATCATCTCTGGCATATTCTCCGATTCCGTGATTGACAGTGTGATGAACATACCCCCATTGTGTCATTTTCCTATAGATTACATACTCATCAGTATAGGCAGTACTCCCCTTGGTGACATGCTTTTCTATGAGTGGCTTAATGGTTTTCTGTTGTACATTGCTAAATTTTTAATGTTGGTAAGCAAAAATACAAAAATTTTAACCTTCAGCCTATTGCTTTATAAGAGCCTATAATTTTATATCTTACGTATACTTAGAGTACGTTTAAATGTTATCTTCTGAGATAAAAATGATAGTTTTTTGGAAGATATTTTTAAAGTAATAGCCAAAGCTATTGCTGCAAAAATAGGTTTCAAAAACGCGGAAAAGATACCTTTTTAGCCTGGATTATAATTTTTAATCATTGAAGTCATCTCGACTTTTTTAATGAGTTGCAAAACCACCATTTTATCCTCTGAGTTTGTCATTTTTGTTCACCATAGCTTTGGCTATACTTGCAAAAAATGACTGCCTCAGAAAACAAAAGCGAGATTTTTCACTTTCATCCTAAAAGTCGAGACGACTTCATACTCTTAATAGCATTTACGAACAAGGATTTAGCACCAAAATTTATTCGGGTATGTTTCATAACAGTAATTATATTTCATCCAATCCAAACTTTGTTAACAACATACAACAATTACTGGAAAGCGCCCAAATGCCCAATGTGGAACTAGCCTTTGAAATGCTCAAAGGGGCAGGAGGCCATATTCCGCAGTCTCTGGAAAAATACCTGATAAATAAACAAGAAAAAATACTGCTTTGCCTTTCTTATGGCTTTGTAAAAGTGGTAAGCAATATCAACGAATTGTGGATTAACCAGGCGCTATTGAAAAAACTCCCCGCGGAGATTTATTACCTCAAAAACCTTGTTTCTTTAAACCTGCAAAACAATCAATTACATACTTTGCCTCGTGAAATTGGCCGTCTGATGTTTTTGAGACAATTAAATGTAAGTAAAAACCCATTGAACCATTTGCCCAAAGAGATTGGTCGTTTACGCAAGCTAGAAGAAATACTACTCTCACAAGCCCACCTTACCCGATTGCCTAAAGAAATAGGCAAGTTGGAAAGCCTTCGAAAATTATTTTTAGGGCGTAACCAGTTGCAACACGTGCCCGCCGAATTGGGTGATTTGGAAGAACTGGAAGTGCTGGATTTGCGATAAAACGAGTTGGTATCTATCCCGCCTGAGATGGGTTATCTCAAAAAACTCAAAACCCTGGACTTGCGCCGTAATCGTCTACGCTCATTGCCCCGCGAAATTGTCAATCTCAAAAACCTTAAGGAGCTTTATTTGTACGGCAATCCATTACCTGTCTCTGAAAAAGAACGCATTCAAAAATTGCTGCCTCATATCAAGATGAGCTTTTGATTTGGCTGTTAGTTTTTGACTAATCAATAATTTTAAAACCGTACACAAAATTGTGTAATAAAAAAGTGTTTTAATTTGTAAAATAACGCGAGTTATTGGGTTAACCTATTGACAGTCAGATAAATGCATGTTTTTACAAACATTTATGTAAATATCTCGAGTCCAAACTAGTACTTTTGGAGGTATAAAAAATGTAAAAACCTTTATGGCTTGCTTATAAAGCCGATTTAGTAAAATACTGATTGTACATAATCAATGTGAAAAGCAATAACTCACGTTAAAATATATCAATTTGATTTTCAGCGATATATCTTGCTATTTTATATCCAATCT
>CALDJV010000690.1 GCA_937899305.1 uncultured Cytophagaceae bacterium | reverse complement strand
TCGGCCTCAGTAATTTAAAAAATAAATTAAATGACTTGAAGGACCTCAAAGCAAAGTTTTTGGATGACTTTGTCGATGCTGCGGATGATGTATTGAGGCAGTTTGATGAGAATACAGGGTTGGTTGAGGGGTGGAAGGTTCTCTATAAAGCTGACCCAAATGATGTCGCAAGGCTGGGGAAAAAGGGAGAATTAGAGGAGTTTAGGAAATATTTGTTACACTCCAACAAAAATGTAGATGAAGTAGCAGCGGAAATTAAATCAGTTGGAACATACGCAGGTTGGTGGAATAATGTAAAGTCACTGATTAACCCATTTGTACATATAACTTCTACCAACTATAAGAGCTTTCTAAAAGAAATAGCTGAGATGGTAACGAAATCTGGTTGTTTAGATAATTGTTCAGTAGTTTCAATTTCTGTCGCTCTTAAGCTTCAAGGTAAAGCTCTACTTGATAAGAGCAAGTTTCTCCAAGAATTTGTTGGAAAAAACGGAGGGAATGGCCTAAGTATCCTTGAGCAATACTTAAAAAAAGTACCTGCTGACAGGTCAAATATGAAAAGGCCTTTTATTAATCCATTCCCAAATAGATCAAGACTTGGAGTGCAGTATACAGGTGGCTTCAAAAATTTGTCATTTGTGAGTAAGGTTTTAAGTGATGCACCAAATGGCTCATCTTTTATTTTTGCCACTTATAAAGGAAAACAGATAGTAAAACATGGAGATGGTTATAAAGGCCATACTTTTAACGTGATTAAAGACAAAGATGGTGTTATAAAATATTTAGATGGACAACTTAAAGATGGTCTCGAGTTGGGAATAGGGATGGATAAACTTCTGGAAAAAATGAGAAGCCATGGTCTGGAAAAGACTCTACCCAATGGTAAAGTAGACATTAGTTCTTGGCATGTATTTGATGCCTCCCAAGTATTTGTAAAATAAGTAATTCTACCAAAACAAATGAATAAAAATAGCGAACAAACATTAAGAAAAATGCATAACTGGGTGATGACATACATATCTGATCCAGACAGAGATTCAAATCTAAGCTTAGAAATCATAGAGGGTGAATTATATACGGCTGAAAAGTTTAGTTTGACTATATCTATGATAGAAGATTTAGACAAAGGTTATCAAGAGGGTTTGGTAATGTTATTTAAATATTTGAATAACTTAAAAGAATTAGAAATATGGGGTATTCAAGAACAAGAAATGATTGATAATATTCCTCTTGAATTTTTGGGTAGCCTTGAAAAACTAACATTTGAGTCCTGTAAGTTTGAAAAGTTACCAGATGATCTTTATAGTCTTAGAACTCTCAAAGAACTATCTATCCGATATGCACTAGAGGCAGATGGAATAAGCGAAAAAATTAGTCAATTAAAAGAGCTTACATCAATACAAATCGTTAGTGATGGTCTTAGGAGTTTGCCCAGAGGCATCGGAGTACTCAAAAAGCTAAAATATTTAAGGATTATCACTAGTAACCTGCAATCCATACCCGAGGAAATAGGGTTACTCAATGGACTCACTTTTTTGGAAATACAAGCAAATGCGTTATTTCCTCAAAGCGTATCAAAACTAAACAACTTAGATGGACTCTTTATTGAATATTTGAATGTAGATAATCCATTGAGCGATGATGATTTTTACAAACATTTAGCAGGTACAGTACTTCCTCTCAGGCAACTCAAATACTTACATATTAAATCTTTGGCATTGAAGAAAATGCCTCAATGGATAGCAAAATTCAAGCATTTGGAGACACTTAGTATTGCTGCATTGATTGATGAACCAAAATTCCCAGAGGTATTAAGGGATTTTACTAACCTAAAAAACCTGAGCTTTACAGAGAACTACATTACTGAAATACCTGCTTGGATTTCAGAGTTAAAAAATCTTGAATTTCTTGATTTTACCTCGACTAATATTACGGGCTTACCTGATTCTATTGCGGATTTGCCTAATTTGGTACAACTTAATATAATGATACTTTTATATATAGAGGAAGATACAATAGAAAAAATACGTAAGATGTTACCTAATTGTGAGGTGATTGGTTAAGAGCTTATTATTAAGATTTTAAATAAGACTGCCTAGCTTTAGCATCTCTTAATAGTGCATCCAAACTATACAAAATGCATTCTTTGTCTTTTTCGGGGAGTGCATCTATTTCTACAAGTCTTTGCAACATCATAGGGTCTTTAAAAAGCTCATCTGACTCTACCTCTCCCAGTAAATAAGCGATTGTTGTTTCTAGTACATCAGCAATTCTTTTGGCGGCATCAATGGATGGCTTTACGTCATCCCTTTCATACTTGCCTATTACTGCATGGCTTGTCTTTAAAATACCCGCCAATTGATTTTGTGATAACCCTCTTTGCTTTCTAAGCTCCCTTAATCTACTTCCAAATGAACCCATAAAACTACTTTTTGATTCAAAAAACTCTGAAATTATCAGTTTACACAAATATAATGTTCAAAAAGTAAATAAAAAACTCAAATATTTTTTAAAATCAAGATCAATAACAATACATTTGAATTATATTTAGTCAATTTAATGATTTAATTATGGTTATATATTATTATTTAGAATCAATAAAGGCTCTTTTCAAAGAGAAAGATCCTCAAAATTAGCTGAGTTTTTAGACGAAATGCTTTTGATGTTGGTGTGTTACAGTGACACTCAAAAAGGTGTTTTAAATTTAGCTGATTATTACCATCGTTTACGCCTCATCCGCGACAGTTTCCAGCAAACCCACGTTTTAGAACCTTCGCTTAATGGAAATCACTGAAATTAAGCGGAATTTGACAATGGCGATGGTGCTTCAGCATTACGGGCTGAAGCCCAACCGCAATGGGATGATTTGTTGTCCGTTTCACGATGACAAAACGCCTAGTATGAAGGTATACGAACGGACAAACTTAGCCCATTGTTACTCGGGTAACTGTGAACACGGCGGCAAAACAATTGATGTGATTGACTTTATTTTTTATTATGAAAAGTGCAGTAAACATCAGGCGATTCTCAGGGCCAAGCAGTTGATTGGGGAGGTTCCTTTTATTTGGGAGATTGTAACACCTCCTTAGAGGTATTACACTCACTATTTTTAACCTCCAACCAGGTGACACCCTAAAACTTACAACGGCTACGCCATTGTATAAATCATTTAAACCACTGATGCCTAACCTATCATTTCCCCCTCCTGGATAACTTCAAGTTTCATTTTGAACCTCAAAATTTTGAAAACAAGTTTTTTAAATTTTATGTTTGATCATCAAACCCCAATATTGATGTATGACCCACATTGGGTATTGATCAAATTGGATTGAATATGCACGTTGGCTCAAACTCAAAGAAGTCAATTTTTGGTATCCTACGAAATACCGTACACCTGATCCCTCAAAAACCTGCCTGAGCATTTAATTAAGCGGTAAACTAGAAATTTCCATTAAAAAAAAGTATTTTGGTTGTATAATCGTTATTTAATTTGAAACACTAACATAAAAAACATCAAGACCTATTTAAATATGAAAATCTTATGTAACAAGACCTTATGGCTCATTTGTGGTATATGGTTGGTTTCATTGACAGCAAATGCTCAAAGTGACCCCAAACTGGTATTGGAATCTCAGGGGCACTCGGCCCGTATTTGGGATGTTGCGTTTACCCCCAATGGCCGAAACCTCATTACTGTGAGCGATGACAAGAGCATTCGGATTTGGAACACCTCTACCGGGGAACTGAAACGTACCTTGCGAGCGCAAATTGGGGATGGTTCAGAAGGGAAAATATATACTTTAGCCCTTACCAGAGACGGTCGTTACCTTGCCATTGGTGGCTTTTTGTCTTACAAAGGCCTGGGCAGTGGTAATATCAAAATCATAGACCTAAAGAGTAATCGCCAAGTTGCTACTTTACGAGGGCACACCAATGTGGTGCATTCGTTGAGTTTTTCACCAGATGGTAAGTATCTGGCCAGTGGAAGTAGTGATTACAAAGTAAGGGTTTGGAACGTGGCGACCCGCAAAACGGTGGCCATCCTCAAAGGACACGCCAAGCCCGTGTATGGAGTTAGCCTGTTTGGTTCTACTTTGGTATCGGGTAGCTATGACAAAACCGTAAAAGTGTGGGATTGGCGTTCCAAACAATTGCGTAAAACCATTACCAAGCATACCGATCGGGTACAAACAGTACAATTTGCCCCTAACGGACGCGTATTCGCCTCGGGTGGCTATGATGGCAAAACATTTTTGTTTGATACTCAGGGCAACTTTCTCCGAGAAATTTCCAGCATTGATGTCACCGTGAAAAAGGTGAAATTTTCATCAAATAGTAAAAAAATGGCGGTCATTGGTACGTATCAAACCATCTTTGATGTATCGAATGGAACGCAACTGCAGCAAATTACCCGACACAAATACGCCCGGGCGGCTGCCTTTTGGGGAGTTACAGGCAAATACTTGGCGACAGCGGGTGGCAATAATAAGGAAATTTACATTTGGAATACCCGAACCGGCAAATCGGTGACGTACATCAAGGGAATGGGTAAAATCAAATACAATGTGGGTTTTGTAAAATCAAAGGATGGGAAAGTAAAAATTGCATTTGGCAATAAATGGGGAGGTCGTAATGGCAAAGGGAAGCTGACCCAAGCTTTTGATTTTGATAATATGCAAATCTACACCCACGATATCGACCCTACCGAATTTCGAAAAACCCTGACTGTTTACAAAGACAATACCCTGACTCGATCCAGCAGTTACCATCTTAAGGTTACTGATGAGTTGAGCATCAAAAGCTCGCCAGGAGTAGATGGTTCGGTCGAATCGTTTTCGTATACTCCCAACGCCTATCGCATTATACTGGGTAATACTTTTAAGATGCACACCTACTCGAAAAAGGGAAAAAAATTGCGTCAGCTCATTGGGCATACCGCCAAAGTAGGGGCAGTCTCTCCAGCTTCCGACAATCAGTTGATTGTGTCGGGTAGCAATGACCAAATCATCAACGTATGGAACCTCAACGAGAAACCTTATACCAATAGCCGTAAAAAGATCAAATCAATAGCCGAAGTATACACTCATAAAGGTTGGCCTCCAGTATGGCGCAAAGTTGGGGTAGAAGATCAGGTAAACACACCTACCCTTGATGCTTGGTGGAATGTGATCTTGGCACTACGGAAAAATAACCGAAACATAGATGCCAACTTGTATGAGTCTTATCTCAACAAAAAACTCAGCTTGAAGAGTTTGCCCTTGGTATCTTTGTTTGTGGCTACCGATGGTGAATGGGTATGCTGGACACCACAAGGCTATTATGCCGCATCGGCTGGAGGAGAACGCTACATTGGTTGGCACATCAACCAAGGAATCAATTCTTTGGGAAAATTTTACCCAGTATCTACCTTCCGTAAAAGGTATTACAAACCGGAGTTGGTAAAACTGATTGTAAAGTATCGTTCGTTTGAAAAAGCCCTGAAAGCTTATAATAACAGCAGTAAGGTAAAGCAAACCGAAGAAAAAATCGTTAAGAAAGATGACAACATCTTAGATCACTTACCTCCCAAGATAGAGTGGCTCAACCCTACCGACGGTGATTTGAAAGTGGATGGCAAAGAATACACCATCAAAGCCCGCATTACTTCCAATTCCAAGATTACCGGAGTCAAATTGTTGATCAATGGAAGGGCGGTGGCCAAAACCCGAGGGTTTGAAGTGGTCAAAGCCAAATCGGACAAGGACAAATTGTTGGAGTACAAAGTTTCGCTGGATAATCCCGAAACTAACCTTTTGGTATTTGCTTCCAATACCAGTTCTTCAGCTTTGTCGGAAGGGCGCGTACTGAAGAGAAAGGACAATGGCAATCGTGGCAATCAAGATAAAAATGACGACCTCGACTTTGATGTAAAAACTTCGGCGATGCTCAAGCCCAACTTGTATGTGGTGAGTGTGGGGGTTTCGAACTTCAAAAAACAAAGCTACAACCTGGACTATGCCCACGTAGATGCCCAATCCATGGCAGGGCTATTCAAGCAGCAAAAGGGATTGTTGTATAAAGATGTACAGGTAAAACAATTGACCAATGAACAAGCCACTCGTGCCAATATTTTGGATGCTTTTTATTGGTTAGAAAAAAACGTAACCCATAAAGACGTCGCTATTTTGTTCATTGCCAGTCATGGATTCAACGAAAGAGGGAAGTTTTACATTCTCCCTCACGACGGCGACCCCGATCGCTTGCGTAGTACGGCGGTCAACTGGGCAGACTTTCAAGATGTATTGGGTAACTTGCCTTCCAAGGTGATGCTGTTCCTGGATGCTTGCCATAGTGGCGCCTTGGGTAACAACCTGATGAAGACCCGTGGTGCAGTCAATAACACCGAAGCCATTCGGGAAATCACTTCTGCCGAGCATGGAGTGGTAGTAATGTCGGCCGCAACTGGTCACGAAAGTTCTCTGGAACACCCTGATTGGAAGCACGGTGCTTTTACCTATGCTTTGCTCAAAGCCATGGATCAGAAAAAAGCGGACTTTAACAGTGATGGCATTGTTTACTTGCGGGAGCTAGACTTCTTTGTGGCCGATGAGGTCAAAAACATTACCAAAGGAAAACAACATCCTACTACCCTGAAACCAAGTACAATTAGTCGTTTGCCCATTTTGCAAGTGAGGAAATAATCATTGATCTTCAATAAAACAAAAGTCTTCTCTTATTCGGGGAAGGCTTTTTTTATGCTTTTCAATATAGTAGTTGGCCTGATTTCACCTCATCAAATCCTGACTGCAATATCAGTCATGTAATCTGACTCTGACGTCCTGTAAGTATGCTGAGGATGCGCCATAGGCAAAGTAAACACATAGTCTTGGTCTGATGCTCTGTTTTGTTCCGAGGACGATTCATTTGCCTTTAGCTGCAGCGCAAATGGATATTGGTCACGCAGGGGTAAGGCCTTGTCTGAGACAAAAGCGTACACAACTTGTCCGTTGGCTTGCTGCAAGATAACAGGTTGCCCAAAATTGAGAGGTAATTCGTCACACACAATGTGCATAGAGTCCACCCTGTCTTGCGACCAAGTCTGATAGGGCAGACACAAGTAACGCCAGTAACTTCGTGGACTTTCCCAAATCATTTTGTAGCGATAAGTAGGCAAATGCCGTTGGGTATTGATGCATTGCAACCACTGTTGGCTCATTGCTTCATGCAAATTGATTTCTATCAACCCAATCGGTCTTTGAACCCGATGATGTTGCCAATACATCAGCCGATCGGCAATGGCTCCTTTTTTCATCAAAAAATACCTTCCTTCCGGAAGATTGGTCACATTTTCGGGCGATGCTGCAGAAGTAGAATCAGGCAATAAATGATTTGCTTGATCGGCGGGCAATAGTTTGGCTTCATCACTTGACAACGCCTCCAATTCTTGCAAAGTTTTCGTAAGGTACAGTTCACTTTCTCCAACTGCTTTGCCTTGATGTAACAAACCTTGGTAGTTTTCGGTGGGATAACGATTGGAAAAATACAATACGTGACGCTGAGGCGAAAATGAGGTGGGCAAACGACTACAAGCCACCCAATTGGCATCTTTGCTGTACAATTCAAAAGTAAAGCTCAAGTCTGGTTGTTTTTCTAAAAAATAACCCAGTGTAGGCAATTCGTCTTCATCGGGTACAATACGGATTTCATTGGGCTTGATTTTGACAAACAAGGGCATTTTATGGAACCACTGGCGAGTGGTGGCGGTGGGTTTCCACTCAAACAACTGATTGCTGGCCTGATTGGTAAAATAGCGATGTTCTAATGAGATATGAAGCATGCAATGATTTTGATGATGTAAATAAAATACGGCTATTTTTGATTCATTATTTCATCTTTCGCAATGAAAAGGCATACTGATAGGGTACATTGAGTTGGTACCCTTCTCTCACAAACACATCATAACGTATGCTCGAGAACAATTGGATGATCTTCTTTTTTAGGGTGTCATCTTCGTAACGTTTGTTTTCACGATTCACGAAAGTGATTCTCGATTTATCGTAGACTAAAGTACCATCCGAAAGCTTTTTGAGGTCAACCATGGCCATCATTTTAAATACCTGGGCGGCCTCGAGTAGTGGCGGAATTTCTTTAAACTGAGAACCAATCATCAAAACGGTCTCGTATTGAGACATACTGCCGGCCAAATCCATCGGAAACACACTCTGATTGGTCCCTTTTATAGCGCTCAAAGTATTGAACCACTCATTTTTATCTACTTTCATCATATGCTGAGCCAATAAGCCCTTGTTTATTGCTAATAATATAACTAAGATGATTATTGTTTGCCTCATAAGATCAATTGTTACTGATTACTTCGTCGTAAGCGGTGGGTTTTAAATTTGGATTTGCCCCTCGATAAGGGTCATTCGGATGACTGTGCCTTTGAATAAACCTTTTCAAATAACCTTGATACGCTGCTTCTAGTTTTGGGTTGCCCGTAACCTTAGCGGTTTTACTTTGGCTCATCTCACCCAACAGCATCATTAAATCTCCCGCTTCCATATTAAATGTCTCGACATCCATCTGCGTTACTACGGGCGAATCTAGTTGCATGGCTTCAATAAAAACTTTAGAGCAGGATAGGTTAGAAGCTTTGTTTCTCAATACTCTGTCCATAGTGGATAGTTGTAAAATATTTTTCCTCCACCAAAAGCATGTAGTGGATCTGCCCTATATCTTCCTTGGTTATACACATTATGTAATTGGATTAAATCCTGGTAAGTAAATTTTTCCAATCTATCTTGGGACTTGGGTAGTTGGAAAAAAATCCGTTGTTTGTAAAAATCATCGGGGCGTGCCAAAGAATCGTAGTCGTACCTCACCGAAACGATCTCATATTTTTTATTGGGATTATTAGGTTCATATAAGCCACTATGAAGTAGCACTGTGGGCATCATGCCCCCATTTAAGAAAAAAATATTGCGTAAATGACGAGCAGTATGCCCTAGTTGCCAGGCATTTTTTACAAAGGCAAAGGCCATTCTTTTTTGCAAATCCAGTAAAATCAGTACGTTGCCGTCACCACTATGAAAAGGCCGAAAAACCACAAAGTACTTATCTATGTAAAACACTAAAGCTTTGAAATTCTTATGGTGCAAAAATATTCTCCCTCGTTCATCCAAGCCCAATTGGTAACGAGATTTCATTGGGGTGTTTTGATTGGGCAGTTGGAAGTAATTGGTAAACAACTGATAACAATCATCACCTGAAATTTTTTCGTGCTTTTTCAAATAAGTTAGAAACTTAGGATCGTCTAGTATGTAGTCATTATTATATTTACGGCTTACCACACCAGCCAGCAACAGATCAAGCGGAGCCTTCTCAATGATTTCGTAAGCTACTGGATGCTTATTTAAATGATACAAATCTTTTTCGGGTAAGTTGTTTTGGGATTGGCAGCCTATTAGCAAAATGACCAAACAAACAAAGGAAGATATATATGTGTAATTCATGAAAAGGTTGTTTTACAATGATTTTTAACAAATAAACCATTATTCAAAATATTTCAGGAAATCTAAGCTATAATGTACCCGGAAACATACTACTAGACATTTTGGCTAAAGTTGGCAGTGGAGACACTGCCAACGGCGCGACCGCCTTCGTTTGTGTCTCCACAAACGAAAAATGTCTAGTACACTGGGGACTAAGTTCCTTACCCATTATCCAAAGTTCCTTACAGGACAAGCTTTTGCCCACTGACTTCACCTAAAAAAACTAACGTAGCTTTGGCTATGCGCGTTTTTTGGAGGTTTGACAGCTACCAAAATAACCTCGAATTATATAGCAATTTACTTCGTACCCAATGTACTAGTAGTATGGTTCGGAAACTATGTTTATGGGTAATTTACCCATTCCAATCAA